>JAFVSF010000266.1 GCA_017503885.1 Clostridia bacterium | reverse complement strand
TGTGTGTGGAGTCATTCTTACGATAAATATCAATTCGTCACTTCCGTGTCCCCATCCTGCAGCGACTGCATCCACTATTGATACGGTTTCCGTTACGTCAACAGATGGCGGTACTTTAGTTATAACTCCATTGTTATAATTGAACACTATATCTTCAGTGATTTTTTCAATATTGCCACTTGCGTTTAAAAGCGATAAGCCCGCTTTTAAAGTAAAGTTAAAACATGTAGTTGAATAATCTGTGTCTATTCTAACTACTATGCCCTCGCCATTTGTTTCTGCAAAAACAGGTGCACAGCTACCGCCGTTTGCCAACCAACCAGATGCACCTGCGTGACTTGTAACGCCGTTTTGGTTGTTATTTACAGCAGTTCTTGCAGATTCGTTATTTACGTAAATATACTCTAAAATATCTACTCCGTTATTTGCTGTTTGATAATCAGAATACGAGAAGTTCCACACACCTGTAACGCTTGTGTGTGGAGTCATTCTTACGATAAATATCAATTCGTCACTTCCGTGTCCCCATCCTGCAGCACCTGCATCCACTATTTGTACGGTTTCCGTTACGTCAACAGTTTCTGCTTTAGCAACAAGTTTGTTGTTACCAACAAAGCCCATTACTACGCAAAAGGTCGATAACGCTAAAGCTACGCATAACGCTATTTTCAATAGAAAACTCGTCTTGCTTTTTATTTTCATAATTTTCTCCTTTATAGTTATTATTCTACTGCCATAAGCACGTAGCGTAATAACTTTTATTTATTCAAAGATTTTAAAATTTCAATACTTGGAGCTGGAATTCTACCTAAATAGTCTGGACCAACGTTTAAAAGGTAGTTAATTCCTCTGCCGTTTAAATCATTTTTGATTTTTAATACGGTTTCAGCGTTTTTCCAATTTTGGTCGTACGCCTTGTATCCCCACGTGTCGTTAAGGGTTGCAGGAACTTCATAAAGCATTCCGTTACCCTCAGCATCCGTCTCGTTATCTCCCGAGGAGCCATAATCTCCAAGTCCGTTTCCTATCCTCGAATTGATAAGACAATTAGGTTGGTATTTCTTTACCAAATTGTAAAGTTCCAACGACTGCTCTTTTGTAATATCTTGCGGAGTATCAAACCAAATAAGGTCGATATCGCCGTAATTTGTTAAAAGTTCTGTAACTTGTGGAAGGGTTTTCTTTCTAAAACAGATTTCAAAATCTTTTTTAGTATTAGGAAAATCCCAAAAATTAGTCCAAGGTTTACCTTGATTTGTTTCGAACGTTTCGGTGTAGCCACCGCCGTGTTCTTCGTGCCAGTCAAGTTCTTGAGAATAGTATATTCCAAACTTAAGACCTCTCTTTCTGCACGCCACCGAAAGTTCCTTAATAATATCTCTTTTAAATGGTGTGTTTGCTACGTTATAATCATCCACTTTAGAATGGAAAAGAGCAAAGCCCTCGTGATGCTTTGTTGTAACAACAATGTATTTCATACCTGCCGAAACTGCTAAATCACACCACTCATCCGCATCAAAAAATACTGGATTAAACGCTTCCATAAGTTTTTCGTATTCTTTAATAGGAATTTGGAAACAAGATTGCGCCCACTCGGCAATCATATCCATTCTTTGACCTTTCCACTCACCTGCTAAAAGCGAGTAAAGCCCAAAGTGAATCATCATACCGAATTTAGCTTCTTTAAACCATTGTTTTCTGTCCATTGTTTTAGCTTCCTTTTATGGAAAATTTTTATTGATAATTTGTAAAATATTGACTATGTTCGAGCAAGCAAAAGAAGGCTCGCTTTGGCGGAAAGGATTTGGTAGACCTAATTGGTCACCGAAGTCTTGACACCAAAGCAGTAACGCACTTTTGCGAAGTATATAAGACTTTAAAAGATTTAAAGGGTTAGATACGAGGTAGGCTAGGCTCACAAAGAATTTGGGGGTGGGATAGACCTTGTTGGTCATCCCAGTCGCAAATGCTTTGTAGAAACGACGCATACCGAAGTATATAAGCCTTTAAATTAGCCTTTTACACCTATTACCGAAATACCCTCCATTATCGTCTTTTGGAAGAAAGCAAAGAGTATTACGCAAGGTATCATCATCATAACACCAACAGCCATTTGGTTGTTCATAAACTTTTGAGTACCAGAACCTAATGAGTCAGTACCAAAAATCATATAAAGTGCAAGTGAAACGGTCCAATTCTTTTGCTCGTCTCTTACGTACATAAGAGGACCTGAAAAATCGTTCCAGTTTCCAAAGAAGCCTGTTACCGCAAGGTAAATAAGTATTGGTTTTACTAGTGGTAAAATAATTTTTATAAATACTTGTAAACTGTTTGCGCCATCTAAGCTTGCAGCTTCCGAATAAGACTTTGGAATGCCTTTCATAAACTGACGAACGAGGAATATATTCATCGTACCGCCACCAAACCACATTGGCACCCATAATGGGTATAACGTTCCAATCCACTCTAACTTAGAATATATAATGTAAAGAGGGATAGAAAGTATCGTGCTTGGAAGAAGAACCATACCCATAATTACCGCAAACACAAAGTTTTTGCCCCAGAAATCAAGTTTAGATATAGCGTACGCAGTAAGTGATGATGCAACGCATACACCGCCGATATTTAAAAAACATACTTTTAAAGTGTTAACAAAATATCTAACGTATTCCGTTGTAAAAACCTTTGTATAAGTTTTAAACTCAAAATACTTAGGCCAAAGTGATCTTACACCAACTAACTGTTCGTATGGCATAAATGAGTTTATAACGAGCGCGTATACAGGGAACAAGAAAAAGAACGAGAATAATACTAAGAAAAAGTATTTTGCAATAGTCAACGCTAAGGGTTCTTTGTAATAACTTCTTTGCTTTTTAACAATGTTTTGCATATTACATTTCCTCCCCATAGTAAACCCACTTGCTCGTTTTAAATATAAACGCCGTAAGTATAGCAATTATTACGAAAAGCACCCAAGAAAGCGCGCAGGCTATACTCATACCGTTAGCTACTTTAAAGTCGTATGCATACTGATAAATAAGTACTACTATAAACTGAACTTCTCTACCAGCAACGTCAATGAGTGGATAAACGTTACCAAACGCTTGTAAACCACCAATTATACTCGTTACTACAACGTAGAAAAGCATTGCTGTTGTCATTGGTACAGTTATTCTAAATGTTTTTTGCCAATACGTTGCGCCGTCAAGCTCTGCTGACTCATACATTTCTTTAGGTACGTTTTGCATTTGAGCAAGCCACATAATACAAGAGCCACCCCAACCAAACATACCGATAAATAACATTGTAGGAAGAACTGTCCTTGCGTCGTTATAGAAAGTGTACGATTGCATACCTATTGACTCTAATATCATATTGAGATAACCACCGTCTACAGCAGTTATTTCCTTCCAAAGAAGAGTACCGGCAACGCCAGGAATAAGGTTAGGTAAATAATAAATAATTCTAAACGCCTGTATACCCTTTGTCTTTTGATTTAAGAAAAGAGCCACGCAATATGAACCCAAAATCGATACAGCTAAACTAATTATGGTATACCTAAACGTAACGAATAACGAATAAAGTACCGTACCAAGCATACCCCCATCTTCGTTTGGTGTAAAGATTTTTTTAAAGTTTTGAATGCCCGGATTACTAAGCTGTTTCATACCCGCCGCCTGTAAATACGATGGAATGGTTGGGTCGTAATCATGAAAGGCAAATACTATCGACGTTGCCATTGGCACTATCGTAAAAAATATTATACCTAAAAGTACAGGTGTAACGTAAAGCCAACATCCGGCGTTCTTTTTAAAGAATGCTTTAAAATCGAACGTTCCATCTGCCTTTCTATATCTTTTATGTACTAACATATTTTCTCCTCAATTTAACGCACCTAGTTTAGTAATTAGCACGCTAAAAGAATGTTTGTTTATAATAGAATTAACGTACGTTTCCGGTAGGATCAAGCGCGTTGTATGAGGTTTTAGTTGTAGCAAACAACGCCTCTAATGATCCATTACCATAGTTTTCCTTAGTGAAGTTTGTAAAGAACGTTGCAAATTGACCTCTAAAGCCTGCTCTTGATATTGGATTGTAAATATCATACCAATTTTGCTTTAATTCGCCACCTGCTACGAAAGCTTCGTGGTTCATACCACTTAACTTAGCAACTTTTCTCCAAGCGCCGTCTGCATAAAGAGATTTAAGAACTGGAACGTTACTTCCGCTTGCGCCGGCTACTTCTTGACCTTCGGTAGTGATAACGAACTTAATGAAATCCCAACAAATATCCGCATAAGACTTAGTAACGCCTTTTACAGTAACAGATTGATTATAGTAGTAATAGTTCATAGCATAACCAGAGTTACCTGCAGCGATATCTTGTACAGGAATTTGAATTGATTGTAAACATGCTTCGCCATAAGTACCTTCAAAAGCATTGATAAAGCCTAAAACTACAGGTCTTGAAACGATTTTTAAGAATACCTTACCAGTAGCAAAGTCAGTATCTGCACCATCAGAGTTAACGATACCAGGCACTGCATACATTTTATCATGTAATCCTACTAATTTTTCGCTTTCTTGATCTAAACTAATAGTTCCGTCTGCATTAAACATCGTTTTAATGCCCATTGCATTTAAGAATGTAACGTAGGTTGGTTCCCAGTTGAGTTTTAAATCGATTGCAGTCAAAGCTTCCCATTTTTGTTGAAGTTTAATATCTTCTTCGTTAAGTGCTGCATCAATTACAGCATTTCTTCTCTCAGCAATAAGCTGAGCAAAAGCAAATAAGTCGTCTAATTCATTCCAGTCGTTGCCTGCTACTATATCGTTTAATCTTTGAGTAGTAGTCATTTCACCTTCAGGAAGAGCTCCAACGTACTGTTCGTATGCAGCGTCTAAATCAGCAAACAATTTCGTGTTGCATACGATAGCTGGCTTATTATAATCTCTTGGAGCGTAGTAAATACCGTACTCTGAGTGATTATCACCAATTTCTGTACCGTCTTTAGTATCTTTTTTGTCTGCTCTAAATGAGCCCGTGTAGTTTTTAGTAGGTCTAAACTCACCGTTTAAAGATGCCGTATCAAGCATTGATTCATAATATAAACTATAGTCGGTTGACGTTAAATCTCTTTCATAGAAAGGTCTAAGGTCAGTAAAATATCTATGCCATCTTGCGTGAATAGAGTCTGAAGTCCAAACGATATGTGGTGACTTTTCAATATTTTGAGCAAAGTTACCAAGCATATAACTTTCGAAATCTTGACCTGTGAAAGTTTTAATTTCAATATCGTAATCAGGGTTTTTAGCTTCGAATGCTTCTGCTAAAATTCTAAGTATATCGCCTTCAGATTCTTCTGATTGACAAGCTACTGTAATTCTATACTTGTCTGATTCTTGAGGCTTATTGTTGTTGTTGCCACAAGCCGTAAAACTAAGCATTGCAAAAATAAGCATACTAATAACTGCAACTTTAAATTTTTTCATTTTCTTTCCT
>JAFVSF010000265.1 GCA_017503885.1 Clostridia bacterium | reverse complement strand
TTGAACAAGGTGGTACAAACGTTTCCGGTGGTCAAAAGCAAAGGCTTTGTATTGCTAGAGCCCTTTTAAAGAAACCAAAGGTTCTTATTTTAGACGATTCTACTAGTGCAGTAGATACAAAGACAGATGCGTTTATTAGAGAAGGTTTTAAATCATACATACCAACTACTACAAAAATTATCATAGCACAAAGAATTAGTTCAGTTCAAGACGCTGACCTTATTATCGTTATGGATAACGGTTTTATAAGTGCTATTGGCAAACACGAGGAATTGCTTAACACTTGTGATATTTATAAAGAAGTTTACGAACAACAAATAGGAGGTGCTAAAAATGAAGGCTAAAAAAGACTTTCAACCTCCAAAGGGTATAAATAATGGCGACGTGCCAAATAAGATGCCAACGTTTAACGGTAAGCCTCCAAAAAGAAAAATGGATTTCTCAGTTCTTAAAAGGGTAATTGCATCATTATTTAAGGCGTATCCAGTTCTTTTGCCTATGTCAATAACGTGTATTGCTGTTTCAGCAGTCGTATCTGCAATTCCTGCAGTATTTTTAGAGCAAATTACAGCACTTATTGACACTGCTTTAAAGACAAAATTAAGTTGGAGTATAATTGGTGGAGAAATTATATCGAAAATTTCTGTGCTTATAGTTTTGTACGTTTTATCGCTTATAACTATAACTATAGACTCTCAACTTATGGCGTATATATGTCAAGGATATTTGTGTAAAATGCGTAGAAAAATGTTTGATGGAATGCAAAATTTACCTATCAAATATTTTGACACGAATAAACACGGTGACATTATGAGTTATTATACGAACGATATAGATACTCTTCGTCAACTTGTATCACAATCAATTCCTACGCTTATTCGTTCACTTATTATCGTTACAACTTTGGTATGCGTAATGCTTACGTTTAGTTTGTGGCTCACACTTCTTTTATTCTGTGGAGTATTTATGATGTTTCTCGTCACCAAAAAAATTGGTGGAGGCTCGGCAAAATACTTTGGAAAACTTATGCATTCCGTTGCAGTTGAAGAAGGTTATATTCAAGAGATGATGAACGGACAAAAAGTTGTAAAAGTTTTCTGCCACGAAAATGAAGTAAAACGTGGATTTAACGAAATCAACGACGCTTTATACGAAAACAGTTTTAGAGCACATGCAAATGCCAATATGTTAGGGCCTATACTTATGAATATTGGTAACGTAATGTACGTTTTAATAGCAACGGTTGGTGGAATACTTTGCCTTGTTGGTAGCAGGTTTTATAACGTATCGCTCGGCAATAATCCAGTTATTACGGTAAGTATAGTAGTTGCTTTCCTTTCTATGACAAAGCAGTTTACGGCTAACGTAAACCAAGTTTCACAACAAGTAAACTCAATAGTTATGGGCTTGGCTGGTGCAAAGAGAATATTTACGTTGGCAGATCAAACGCCTGAGGTTGACAACGGTTACGTAACTTTAGTCAATGCAGATTACGACGAGAACGGCAACTTAATTGAGTGTGAAAAACACACGGGCAAATGGGCTTGGAGACATCCTCACACAGCAGACGGAAGCGTTACCTATACGGAACTTAAGGGAAGAGTTGAGATGACCGAAGTTGATTTTGCTTACGTTGAAGGCAAAACGGTACTTCACGACGTTTCAGTTTTTGCAGAGCCTGGTCAAAAAATTGCTTTTGTTGGGGCTACGGGTGCAGGTAAGACTACGATCACAAACCTTATCAACCGTTTCTATGATATTGCAGATGGTAAAATTAGATATGACGGTATAAATATCAACAAGATTAAAAAGTCTGATTTAAGACGTTCACTTGGTATTGTATTACAAGAAACCAACCTTTTCACTGGAACTGTTATGGAAAATATTCGTTACGGCAATTTAGATGCAAGTGATGAAGAATGTATAAAAGCAGCAGAACTTGCAGGTGCACACGATTTTATTTCAAGACTTCCACAAGGTTATGAAACTGAACTTACAAACAATGGTGCAAACCTTTCTCAAGGGCAAAGGCAACTTATTGCAATAGCCAGAGCAGCCGTTGCTGATCCTCCTGTTATGATACTTGACGAGGCAACGTCGTCTATTGACACTAGAACGGAGGCTATCGTACAACGTGGTATGGATAAACTTATGGAGGGAAGAACTGTATTCGTTATTGCACACAGGCTTTCAACCGTTAAAAATTCAGACGTAATAATGGTTCTTGACCACGGAAGAATTATCGAGCGAGGAAATCACGAAAAACTTATTGCCGAAAAGGGAACGTATTATCAACTTTATACAGGTGCTTTCGAACTTGAATAAAAGGGAGCGTTTATTAAATGAAAAGACTTTTATCAAAAAGGGCAGTAATTGTAGTTTTAGCCATATTTATGGTTGTTTTATCATTGGCTATTGCGTACAGTTGCTTTACCAATAAGTTTGTGAAAAAGATTTTTACAAATCAAACGGAATTTGAAAGACTAAAAGAGTATGAGGTTGAAAGCATTGAAGACGAAACACCAGTTTTAAAAGATGCTTACACTTGGTCATACTGTAAAATTCTTGAATATAATGGCTCAAGGTACGAGGTTTATGCTTACGTTTTTACCTCGAACGAGTATGCAAAAGAGTATTACAAGTTATGGTCTAACGTGTCTGATTCTTACGAATTAGAAGATTGGGATTTTGCTTTATACACTTCAACTGACGACAACTGTAGTTATATGTTATATAGTGATAATCGACTGTTTAGAATAAATGGTAAAGATACTCGTAGCCTTTTAGAGTTTGTAAAGTTTTTCACTCAAGACTTTAAAGAAAGTTTAAATTAAAAAAATAACGGTTTGCTAATTTTAGCAGGCCGTTATTTTTGATTGCATAAATTTCAAAAAAGTATTTACTTATCTTGTTTTTTATAGTATAATAAATTTATTAATAAATTTAAGAGGCTTAACATGAAAATTTTTAACGTAAAAGACTTTGGTGCAAAAGCAGATGGAATAACATTAAACTCAAATGCAGTACAAAAGGCAGTTGATTCGTGCCACGAAAACGGTGGTGGCGTTGTGCTTTTTGAAAACGGAACGTTCGTTTTAGGTACAATATTTTTAAAGTCCAACGTATATATCGAAATTGCAAAAGACGCTCTTATTTTAGGCGCTGAAAGTTATTATGATTACGCTCAAGAAGAAAAGATTGATTACCCAGCATATCAAGATTCTTCACACACTTATTTTGACCCATCAATGTTTGTAGGTAGAAACTGCAATAATATTAAAATCTACGGCGAAGGCAAAATAGATATGCGTTCCGTTTGGGATGAAGACGGTGTAAGAGGGGAAGCAATTGTTCACAGGGGAGCAAAGTGTATCGCCCTTAAAGAGTGTTCAAACGTCGAAATTTACGGTTTAGAGATAAATAACGTAACTGACCTTGCCGTATACTTTGCAGGCTGTGATTACGTTGACGTTCACGGCTTAAAAATGAGAGTTTATATCGACGGTGTTTCTCCAGACAACAGTAAAAACGTTAAAATTTACGACTGTGACATAGAAGCAGGCGACGATGGTATTGTGTTTAAGAGTTCATATACTTTAAATCGTTTAGATATATGCAAAGATATTCACGTGTGGAATTGTAGAATTAAAAGCCGTTGCAACGCAATAAAATTTGGAACTGAAACCAACGGTGGCTTTGAAAACGTTTTAATTGAAAATATTGATATTCGTGAAACTAGAATTACAGGCATATCTATTGAAAGCGTTGACGGAGCAGTGATAGACGGCGTTACTATTAGAAACGTAAAAATGACTAACGTCAATGCTCCAATCTTTGTTCACGTTGGCAGACGTATGAGAGGACCTAAAGGTCTTAAAATTGGAAAAATTAAAAATATAACCCTTGAAAATATTACGGCAGACGGACCATACGTGCCTTATGAAATAATTGCTTGGAACTATTTCTCTTTTAAAGATAACGATTTTTATCAAGATCCAAAGGTTTTTGGTTTGGCAGAAGCTTTTGACGGCACAATACCTACCGAACAATGGCAAATGACTAGTAACGTGTGTGGTTTAAATGAAAGCCTACTTGAAAATATAGTTTTAAGAAATATAGATTTAAGGCTTTACGGTGCAGTAGAAGAGTTTGAAAAAGATGTTCCTACCGAGCCAAAGGTTCACCCAGAAGTTTATACTTACGGGCGTATTTTACCTGCAAAAGGTATTTATTTTAGACACATAGACGGTTTAACATTAGATAACGTTAAGGTTTCAACCTATCATAAGGATAACAGAGAAGATTTTGTTTTTGACAACGTTAAGGTGATTAATGAATAGATTAATTTTAGAACAACTTTCGCAAATAACTGAAGAAGAAAGGCGTATTTTAAACGGAGGCACTGTAGATAAGTCAATTTATACAGATGGCGAAGAGTTTACGATAAAAAGTAGTAAAATATTAGGTTACGAAAGATTTATCGAAATGCGACCTCACACTCGTTTTACAAAATTTCCTAAGCATAAACACAACTATATCGAAATGATATATAATTGCAAAGGTAAAACCTCGCACGTTATTAACGGCTCTGATGAGATTGTTTTAGATGAAGACGAAATTTTGCTTTTAGGTACTGATGCAGTGCATGAAGTAGGTTTTGCAGATACTGATGATATTGCCGTAAATTTTATTATAAAACCAGAATTTTTTAATTCTACAGTAAACGGCGTAGGGTATGGCAATGCAATATACAACCTTATAACAAGCGAACTTTTTAAAGGTGGAGAAAGTTTTATACGTTTTGACGTTAAAGGTATGTTACCTGTCAAAAACTTAATTGAGAATTTAATTTGGTCGTTTATTTTTCCTGAAGAAAATTCAAACGTGCTTCAAAATATGACTATGGGACTACTATTTGCTGAACTTACTGAAAGAGCAGGCGTGGTTTCAAAAAGTACGCTTTCATCTTACGAGCAAGATTTAGTTTTAAAGGTTGTAAATTATATTGAATCTTCATACAAAGATGCAAGGCTGTTATCCATTGCCGAAGAATTGAAGGTTTCGGTTGTATATTTAAGCAAACTTGTTAAAAATAATACGGGAAAGACCTTTAAAGATTTATTACAAGAAAAACGTATCAGTGAAGCTGAAAAATTGATAATTAATTCTAAAATTCCTATTACGGAAATTATTTTTTCAGTCGGGTATGAAAATACTAACTTCTTTTACAAAATGTTCAGTTTAAAATATGGTTGTACTCCAAAGGAATATCGTAAAAATATGGCAAGTAGCAATAAGAAAATTCGGTTGTAAAAAATTTTATTAAAAGTTGTTGAAATACTTTTTTATATAGTATATAATAATACTTGTAAATTAGCGGTAGCACCGCAAACGGAGAAAATATATGGATAAAAAGATTTTACAAGGCTACGAGTATGCAAAAGAATATTTTGCACGCTATGGCGTAGACGTTGACAAGGCTATTGAGATTGCAGACAAGACACCTCTTTCAATTCACTGTTGGCAAGGTGACGACGTTGGTGGTTTTGAGAAGAAAGAAGGGGCTTTAAGTGGTGGTATTCAAGCAACAGGTAACTATCCTGGTAAAGCAAATACTCCAGAAGAGCTTAGAGCAGACCTTGAGGTTGCTTTAAAGCATATCCCTGGTGCAAAGAAAATTAACATTCACGCTTGTTATTTAGAGGCAGACGGCTTTGTTGATAGAAACGAAATCGAGCCAAAACACTTTGAAAAGTGGGCTGATTGGGCAGTTGCTAACGACCTTGGTATTGATTTTAACCCAACTTATTTCTCTCATCCTCTTTCTGATAACGGCACGTTATCTGCAAGAGACGATAAAGTTAGAAATTTCTGGATTGAACACGGTATTAGATGTAGACAAATTGGTGGATATTTTGCTGAAAGAACTGGCAAGCCTTGTGTTATTAACCATTGGACTCCAGACGGCGATAAAGAATTCCCAATCGACACGTTATCTCCAAGACTTCGTTTAAAAGATTCTTATGATAGAATTTTCGAGGCTACTAAAGACGTTAAAGGCGTTATGGACGGTATCGAATCAAAGGTATTTGGTATCGGTTTAGAAAGTTTTACAGTTGGCTCACACGAATTCTGCATGGGTTACGTAATGGGCAAAAATGAAGACCACATTATGCTTACTTTAGACTGTGGACACTATCATCCAACTGAAGTTGTTTCTGCTAAACTCGGTGCTGTATATGCATTTAATAATCACTGTCTTTTACACGTTTCTCGCCCTGTAAGATGGGATAGCGACCACGTAGTTGCTTACGACGACGAACTTAAAGCTATTATGGACGAGCTTG
>JAFVSF010000264.1 GCA_017503885.1 Clostridia bacterium | reverse complement strand
TTATTTAGAAGAAAACCGTTGGAATTACGAGCAAACTCCGTTTGAAAACACTTTCTTTGTAAACGGGTTTAAGAGAAATAAAGACTTCGACGACGGCGTATACACCTTTCAATCGGTTGGTAGCGTAGCAATTTGTCACGCAGTTGACAGAGGAGAAAGTCTTTTGGACGCTTGCTCAGCCCCAGGAGGCAAGGCTATTAATCTTGCAGATAAATTTGAAAAGGTAACGGCTTTTGAGTTGCATCCACATAGAGTAGAACTTATAAACGACTACGCAAGGCGTATGAAAAAGACAAACGTTACGGCTTACCAAAAAGATTCTTCCGTTTACGACGAGAGTTTTGCCGAAAGTTTTGATACCGTACTTTGCGATAGCCCTTGTAGTGGCTATGGCGTTATAAAAGATAATCCTGATATTAAACTTAGAAGAATTGAGGAAGATATAAAAAATCTCAATAAAATACAATACGATATTTTATCTACGTGTAGTAAATACGTTAAAAAAGGTGGCAGTTTATACTATTCAACTTGCTCGGTATTTAAAAGCGAAAACGAAGATATATGTGGTAAGTTTTTAAAGTATCATCCAGATTTTGAAGAGGTTGAAATTGATAGCCCTCTTGCTCACGAAAAGATGAAAAGAGGTATAGGTTTTTTACCCGATACGTCTTTTGGTGCAGGCTTTTTCATTTGTAAATTTATAAGGAAATAAAATGGAAATTTTACACGATTATTCGCTTGGCGAACTTAAAAACTTAATAGAAGAAATGGGCGAAAAGCCGTTTCGTGCCGGGCAGATATTCAGGGGTATTCATTCAGGTAAGAAAATATCTGAAATTACTGATATTAGCAAGGATTTTAGAAATAAACTACTAGAAAGATTTGCAGATAGCCCGGTAGAAATAATAGGCTCTAAAACCTCTAAATTAGACGGCACGGTAAAGTTTTTGTTTAAACTTTGGGACAATAACGTTATAGAGGGCGTTCTTATGAAATATAAGTACGGCAATACTCAATGCGTTTCAACACAAGTCGGTTGCCGAATGGGATGTGCCTTTTGTGCGTCTGGTATAGGAGGTCTTGTTAGAAATCTTACTGCTGGGGAAATTTTAGGTCAAATTACTGCTGTAAACGCATATCTTGGTGGCAATACCGACAAAAGACAAGTTACAAACGTAGTACTTATGGGTAGTGGAGAGCCTCTTGATAATTATGACAACGTGGTTAAGTTTATTAGAAATTTATCTGCACAAGGAGGACTTAACGTCAGTCCAAGAAACGTAAGTTTGTCAACTTGTGGTCTTGTTCCACAAATGCTAAAACTAGCCGAAGAAGATTTAGACGTAAATTTGACAGTATCACTTCATAATCCTTTTGATGAAAGAAGAAAAAATCTTATGCCAATCGCAAATGCGTATAAGGTGCAAGAGATTTTAGACGCTTGTAACGTTTATTTTAAAAAGACTAAGAGAAGATATATATTTGAATATTCTTTAGTAAGGGGTGAAAACGATACTAGAGAGTGTGCAGAGGAACTTATAAGGCTATTAAAGGGAAGGCCTTGTCACGTAAATTTAATACGTCTTAACGAAGTTAAAGAAAAGGATTTAAAGGCAACGGCAGATAAAGACGCATATAGATTTTTAGGTCTTTTAGAAAGGGGTGGTTTATCTGCTACCGTAAGAAGACAAATTGGCGTTGATATAGACGGTGCGTGTGGGCAACTTAGACGTAATTACTTGGAAAATAATACAGAGTTAGAAAACGGCATGGAGGAAGGCTTATTTTAGGTCAGATCATTAAAATTCATTCAGGGAAATATTTTGTAAAGGCAGAGGAGCAAATCTTTGAATGTAGTGCAAAAGGTGCACTTAAAATTAAATCGGACGGTATTTTTACTGGTGATTTCGTAGAATTTGACGGTGGGGTTATAAAAGGCGTAAAAGAGCGTAAAAACAGGCTTATTCGCCCAAACGTGGCAAACGTAGACTGTGTGATGATTGTCGTTGCTAATCCCCCAGAGCCAGACCTATATCTATTCGATAAACTTATAGCAACGGCGTTTAGTTCAAGTATTCCTTGTGCTATGGTTGTAAACAAAGTTGATTGCGATTTATCTACTACAAAAGTGATAAGGGATAATTATTCTAATGCTGTAGATAATATTTTTAACGTGTCTGCAAAGACGGGAGAGGGCGTACAAGAGTTAAAAGAGTTTTTAAAGGGTAAACTCGTTGTCTTTTCTGGTCAATCAGCCGTTGGTAAAACGTCTATTGTCAACAGGCTTTTTGGAGAGAATAGAAGAACTGGCGAAGTAAGTTATAAAACTCAAAAAGGTAAACAAACGACTACCGTTTCAGAAATTACTGAAAGAGATGGTATTCGCGTTATAGATACACCAGGTTTTACTGCTATGGATATCGATATTCCAGAAGACGTTTTTCCTTGGAGTTACCCTGAATTTTCGCATCTTGCCAACGAGTGTAGATTTACCGATTGTAGGCATATAAACGAGCCAGACTGTGCTATAAAAACTAGCGTTGAAAAGGGCGAAATTTTTGCAAACAGATATAAAAGATACAAAGAAATTTACAAAGAGATAAAGGAAAAAGATAAGTATGACAAGAAATATTAAAATTGCGCCATCAATGCTTTCGGCAGATTTTTCTATAATGGGCGAAGAGTTAAAAAGGGTTGATGAGGCAGGTGCTGAATTTATACACCTTGACGTTATGGACGGTGTTTTCGTGCCTAATATTACCTTTGGTATCAAAATGGTAAAAGATTTAAGGAAAGTTACAAATAGGGTTTTAGATTGCCACCTTATGATTGTTAATCCCGAAAAATACGTTGAAGAATTTGCTAAAGCAGGAGCAGATTATATAACGGTGCATTACGAGGCTTGTAAAGAAAATCTTGCTAACGTTTTAAAACAAGTTAAGTCTTGTGGAGTAAAGTGTGGTTTGGTTATAAATCCAGATACGCCTGTAGAAAAGATTGAAGACTGCATTAATCTTTGCGATATGGTGCTTGTAATGAGTGTGTTCCCAGGTTTTGGTGGACAAAAGTTTATTGCAGACGTTTTAGATAAATGTAGGGCTATAAGGCGAATAATAGATGAAAATGGTTACGATTGTATCATAGAAATAGATGGTGGAATAAATAAAGATACAGCAAAACTTGCAATAGATGCAGGTTGTGACGTATTGGTTGCTGGAAGTGCCGTATTTGGAAATGAAGACGTAAAAAGTGCCATAGACGTTTTAAGAGGATAAGATGAAAATTAAAATTAACACGTCGAAAATGCTTGTTAACTTACTGTTTTTGCTCATTGCTTTGCTCGTAAGTGCAATAGGGCTAAAACTTAATTTGGGAGATACCGTTGCAAGAGGGGTTTTTCAAATCGGTGCTTTAGCAGGACTCCTTTCGTTTTTGTTGCTTGCTTTTGGTATGTTTACACCCTTTGTTTTAAAATCTAAAAAGGGAAATCCATCTAAAATAAGACAAAAATTAACTCAATCGTTTAACTTTGCAGAAGCAAATTCTAATAAGTTTTTAAGAAGAATACAGATAAAAAACGCCTTATTTTGTACTTATTATCTATTTGTTTGTTTGATAGGCGTAATATTTTTTGTTGGGGTATCTTTTTGCTTTTTTATAAAACCAATTACGATTGTATCTTTGCCTCTAATATTTGTTGCCACTGTGCCTGTTAGAAAAACTTTAGAATATTTTTTAAAAAAAGATAGTTTAAACTTTAATGACGACGCAGTAAAGAAAGAAGAATTTGAATCTACTTTTAGTACGTTTGAAAAGGTTGTAAAAAAAGAGTTGGGAAGTGGTTACAGATTAAATCTTGGATTTGGCAGTATTCATTCATTAAATGCAAGTAAGGTTGCAAAGACAATTCAAATAAACGTAAATTCGTATGCGTTTATGCTTTTCAACAAAAAAGAATTAGAAGCTTTGACCGAAAGAGAAATTTTGGCTTTAAAAGATAGAAAGTGTAAAAAAATCGTTGAAATACTTCAGTCTCGAAAATTATATCTTGCAATAAGTTCTTCAAACAAGGTGTTTGGTGGGTATTTTTCATTTATAATAGGCGACACTGTTTCTAATTTTGACTTTGCTAAAAATGCCTTGAAAAGAATTTTAGAAAGGCGTAAAGACGAGTTGTTAGTTGGAACTGAATATTCTATTTATTACTTGACAGCTTTTACAAAACAGGGTGTAATAGATTCGTTTTTTGGGGACGCAAGAAGTTTT
>JAFVSF010000263.1 GCA_017503885.1 Clostridia bacterium | reverse complement strand
GTATATGTAGTTGGAGCAAGTATGGGTGGTTATGCTACGTGGCAGTTAGCGATGTCTAGACCTGAATTATTTGCTGCGATTATTCCTATTTGTGGCGGTGGTATGTATTGGAATGCAGGTCGCTTAATTCATATGGGCGTGTGGGCGTTTCACGGTGAAGAAGATATAACCGTTTTTCCCCAAGAAAGCAAAAAAATGGTGGATGCTGTTAACTTAAACGGCGGTAATGCAAAATTGACAATTTATGAAAGGACTTCGCACGACGCATGGACGAAAACGTTTGAAAATAAAGACGTTTGGGAGTGGTTGTTGTCGCATAAGTCGAAATATCAAGAAACAAAAAGTGCCTACGACAACGTAAAAGATTTTGGCTAATATTTAAAATTAAGGGTAGAAGTTTTGTGTAGGGAAGATTTACAGGGTAATAATATTCGCTAAAGCAAAAACAAGTAACGCTTGGTAACGTATTAATTCAAAAGACGTACGATAACTAGAAGATAAAACTTACAGTAGCCTTTAGAGAAAATTCAATTTGATATTGACAAAAATTTGCTTGGGGTATATAATATTAGTAGAAAATCGTTTAGGAGACCAAAATGAAATTCGCTAAAAAACTCTTAAGAAAGAAGAAAAACAATAAAAAAGAACAACGCCAAGAGTGTTGGTATAACAATGCAAACGAGATAAGAGATAATTGGGGTTCGCAAAAATATCCTGATGAAATTGATGCAAATTATACCGTTAACACAATGTATATATCTGCTTCGCATCAGTTAGATCATTAAGGGAAAAGGGGGTTGCATAATGAAGTTTTTAAAGAAAATTTTTCACAAAAGGAAAAGAAAAAATCAAGAAGAAAAAAACGAGTCTTGGTATAATAATTCTCACGAAGATTCGTTTAGAGCAAAGGGAGAGCCTTTAGAAAACGTAGTTGGAGGCACAGGTTTAGGGGGCGCTTATATGTCTTCGTCTAAGGCTAATCAAAAACCACAATAAAAGATTTTAACGGCTTGCCAAACGGCGAGCCTTTTTTATCGTTTAAATTGCATAGCGACTTTACCGTATTTTTAAAAGTCTTTTTTTTTAATACTACGTAAATCGTTGAAAAATATCACTTATTATGGTAAAATTACCTTATGAAAAACGAAATTTTAAATACACGATTTGTAAAAATCACTTTAAGTTCGCCTAAAAACGGTGCTCAATACGATAAAATTTCTATTCGCCCCGTTATTTTAAAAGGAAAAGATTATATCCAAGCCGAAAGATTTAAGGAAAGCAAAGTCTTTCATTTAAACGTAGAGAAGAACGCATTTAATGAATATATAGACGGACTTTTGCCTCTTTATTCGCAGGTTTGTATCTTTACGGCAGGAAAAACTATTACCTATTTTTCTGGCAAAGGCAAGGTAAAGCGTAGCGAGAGTAAAAACAATCTAAAAGGAGAAGTAAACCTTTCTAACGATAGAGAAAAGGACTATATTTTAAAAGAGGGGGAGAATATTCCACCTCTTGTAGACCTCGGTGTTTTTACCCCCGATTTTAAGGTCGTTAAGAGCAAATACGATAAATATAAGCAAATTAACCGTTTCGTTGAACTTATCGACGACGAGTGTGGAAAATTGGAAAAGGAAGAGATTTCCATACTCGATTTTGGTTGTGGAAAGAGTTATTTGACCTTTATTATCTATTATTATTTTGCTAAAGTTAAGGGTAAAAAGGTAAAAATTATCGGTTACGACTTAAAGAAAGACGTAGTTGAAAACTGTAATAAGATAGCCCAAAAATATGGCTATGAAAATCTAGAATTCGTAGTTGCAGACGTTAAAAAAGACGTTTTATACGATAGAGAAATTGACGTTGTTGTATCTTTACACGCTTGCGATACGGCAACCGATTACGCCCTTTATTACGCAATTTCAAAAAACGTTAAGCATATATTTTCCGTGCCTTGTTGTCAACACGAGATAAACCTTTCTATAAAGAAAGGTGGGGATATGGACTGCTTGCTTAAATACGGTATTATAAAAGAAAGAGTGTCGGCTCTTCTTACCGATTCTATCCGTGCTATGATACTTGAAGATATGGGTTATAAGGTAGACGTTATAGAGTTTGTTGACCTTGCTCACTCTCCAAAGAATTTGATGCTTAGGGCAAAAAAGACAAGGGAAGTTAAATTAGTCAATGCTGAAGAGATAGAGAGGTTGCAGTTAACCTATGGTTTTGAGCAAACGCTTTTTAAACTTATCAAAGACAAAAAGTAGGTCTATAAGGCGATTATTCAATAAATTTCATATAAACTAAACGGCGAGCCGAATTTTCGGCTCGCCGTCTTTGTTTTTTGTTAAAATAAGCATATAAGTTGATTATTGAGGATTTTGAACGTTATCAAAAAGTATTTTTATCGCTTGATATACGTGTTTTACTGGTACGATTTCAATTTTACCCTTGTACTTTTCAACTTGTGGTAAATTCCTTGCAGGCATAACAACCTTTTTAAAGCCTAAACGTATGCACTCGGCAACTCGTTTATCGGCTTGCATAACGCCACGAACTTCGCCCGTTAGACCTATTTCGCCAAATACACAAGTTGTTTTTTCAACTGCTATATTTTTATGTGAGCTTGCAAGTGCAATGGCAATCGCTAGGTCGGAAGAAGGCTCGGTAAGTTTGATTCCTCCCATAGCCGTTACGTATACGTCTTGCGTGTAAAACGGCATATAGGCACGTTTTTCAAGTACGGCAAGTAAAAATGCAGTTCTATTGTAGTCAACGCCAAGTGGCATACGCCTTGGCATGCCGAATACGGTTTTAGAAAGTAAAGTTTGTATTTCCACTGGCATACAACGGTTGCCCGATACTGACGGGGTAACTACGCTACCTGCCTCTTGTCCTCGTTCTTCAGAAACGAAAATTCCGTTATAATCTTTAACGCCGAAAATTCCGTTTTCACGCATTTCAAAAACGCCAACTTCTTGTGCAGAGCCAAATCTGTTTTTAACGGCTCTTAAGAGTTTATAGTTATCTTCGGGTTGCCCCTCAAAATATAAAACGGTATCCATAATATGCTCTAAAACTTTAGGGCCTGCAATAGCACCTTCCTTGGTTACGTGTCCTACGATAAAAACAGTAGTTTTAGAAGATTTTGCAAATCTCATAAGTTTTGACGCACACTCTTTAACTTGACCTACGCTACCAGACGAGCCGTTCAACTCGCTTAAATACACGGCTTGAATAGAGTCGACTATCAAAACGTCGTAGCCGTCTGCCTCTTCTATAATATTGTCAAGACAGGTTTCGTTCATTAGCATAAGGCTATCGCCCGTAATACCCAAACGGTCGCACCTAAGTTTTACTTGGGCTTGACTTTCTTCGGCAGAAGCGTACAAAACCTTGAGGGTTTTAGATAAACTACCTGCGACTTGAGTCATAAGTGTAGACTTGCCAATTCCTGGGTCTCCACCGATTAGCACCAAAGAAGATGGAACTATTCCTCCACCTAATACTATATCTAATTCTTCAATTCCCGATTTTATTCTAGTTAGTTTTTCTTGACGGACTTGAGAAAGTTTTATAGGTTTTTGATAGTCCGTTTTCTTTGCCTTTTGAGTTTCTACGGAAGTTTCTTCAATCTCTTCAGCGATAGTGCCGAATTTTCCACACGTTGGGCATCTACCCATCCAGCCTGGAGAAATTGCACCACATTCCGTACATACGTATTTAGTAGTCGTTTTAGTTTTAGCCATTTTTTATTCCTTTATAAGTGTGCAGTAAGATTGTACTGCAATTCCCTCTTCTCTTCCTACCGTGCCAATACCCTCTAGGGTAGTGCAAGTAATACCTACGCAGTGTTTTTCAACGCCGAGTGCCAATGCTAAATTGTCACGGATTGTGTCTACGAACTTTGCCAGTTTAGGTTTTTGTGCCATAATTACAGAACTTACGTTTTTGAGCTTATAGCCCGACTTATTGACAAGTTTTACTACCTCTTCCAAAAGTTTCATACTAGAAATACCTTTGTATTTAGGGTCTGTGTCGGGGAAGTGTCTGCCAATATCTCCAAGACAAGAGGCAGACAGCATAGCGTCCATAATGCCGTGTGTTAAAACGTCTGCGTCGCTGTGACCTAAAAGCCCTTTGTCGTGTGGGATTTCAATTCCACCTAAAATAAGTTTTCTTCCAACTTCAAAAACGTGGAGGTCGAAACCTGTACCAACGTAAACGTTTTCAGCAATGGTGAAGTCTTCTGGAGTGGTGAGTTTTTTATTGATAGGAGAGCCTTCTACGATTTTAGGAAAACCTATATATTTTGCGTAAAGCCCACTCTCATCTGTAAATTCCTCGCCCTCTTTTATCATAGAGTACGCTTTTTTCAAATTGCCTGCAATAAAGCCTTGAGGTGTTTGGACTGAATATTTGTTTTTTCTTTCAGTTTTTACTATTTTACCAAAACCGTCAGTTTCGGCAATCGTGTCGGTGGAGGGGATGGCAACTATTCCCGTACCGAATTCTAAAACGGAAGAAATACAGTTTTCAATGATTTCCTCAGTGATAAAACATCTCGCTCCGTCGTGAATTAAAACAACGTCGTTGTCATCAGTTAAATTTAGGGCGTTTCCAACGGATTCCGTTCTAGTTTGACCACCTAAAACGAAGTCTGCTTTAGCACCGATACCATCGCATTTTTGTTTGAAAATTTCAAGGTCGTTTTTAGAGCAGGTTATTATAATTCTATCGATTTTTTTAACCCTTGAAAAAACGCCTACGCATTTTTCAAACGGAGTAATTCCACCTAAATCTTTTAATAGTTTATTATATCCAAATCCCGCACGAGTACCACTGCCTGCACAGGTTATAATTGCCGTTATCTTTCTAATCATTATATATAATACCTCTCAGTTGATTATCTCGTAAAGGGTTAGAGCCTCTTCTTTTTTAACCGTTTCTTTTAAAATTAAAACCTTAAATTTAAGCGAGCCTTCGCCAAAACGAATTTCTACTACGTCGCCGACTTTAAGAGAGTAAGATGGCTTTACGTCTTTGCCGTTTACCGACACTCTGCCACCCGAACAAGCCTCGTTTGCTACGCTCCTTCTCTTTAAAATTCTAGAAACTTTTAAAAATTTATCTATCCTCATAAAACACCTTTAAAACATGGCTCTATCACAACTCGTGACTGATATTTAAAGGTTTATCTACTTCGTACACCTTCGTTTACTGTTTCGCCCTCAAAACCTTGGTGACCAACAAGGTCTACCAAGTCTTTTTGGGCTCACGAGCCTTGGTGTGCTCGTATCTAAGCCTTTAACAAGTTGAATGCATATCTACTTCGCAATACTAGTCTTTTTTACGGGTTGCGACAATTCCTGCGACCAAAGAGGTCGCTCCCTTGTCTCTCCCTCGTGAAAAATGCGT
>JAFVSF010000262.1 GCA_017503885.1 Clostridia bacterium | reverse complement strand
GTAGTCGGTGGCAAAAATAGTAGCAATACTAAAAAACTGATGAGAATTTGTCAAGGAAATTGCGAGAACGTTTATTTCATCTCAAATCCTGATGAGCTCGATTATAAAAAATTAATAAATTTTAAAAAGGTAGGTATTGTTGCTGGGGCATCGACGCCCAACGAACAATCAATGGAGGTTTTCTTAAACATGGAAAGTACAGAAGTAAAAAGCTCAGTAATGGAAGAAGCATTAAGTGCAATCGATGAACAAAAGTTCAGAAGAGGTCAAAGAATAACTGCTACAATCTCAGCAGCTAACGATGACGGTTTAGCATTGTATGTTAACAACACTAAAAAAGAAATAATTCTTCCCAAAGACGAAATTGACTGCGAAAGTTATGACAAAGCAGTTTATGCTGCAAAAGTTGGCGACGAAATCGAAGTTATGATCGTAGGGCTTAATCCCGTTGTTTTGTCCGAAAAAGCAATCAAGGCACAAAAAGAAGAAGATGAAGTTGTTGCAAAGATTAGAGACGGTGAAGTTTTCACTGTTACAGTAACGGGTTCTAACAAGGGTGGTCTTGTTGCTAAACTCGGTTCTTACGACGTATTTATTCCTTCTTCACAAATTAGAATTGGTTTTGTTAAAGACCTTGAAAAGTACGTTGGTAAGCAACTTCGTTTAAAAGCAGAAAAGGTTGAATCTAACGGAAGAAGAAAACAAATCGTTGGTTCTCAAAGAGTAATTCTTGAAGCTGAAAAGGCTGAAAGAGATGCTGCTAGAGAAGCTAAAGAAGAAGCATTCTTCTCTTCAATCAACGCTGGTGACGTTGTTACTGGTAAAGTTGTAAGATTTGCAGCATTTGGTGCATTCGTTGAAGTAAACGGTTTCGATTGCCTTGCTCCACTTTCTGATTTGTCTTGGACTAACGCTAAGACTCCTGCTGAAGTTTTAGAAATCGGTAAGGAATACGAATTCAAGGTATTAAAGTGCGAGAGAGAAACAAAGAGAGTATCTCTTGGATACAAGCAACTTCAACCAAAGCCATGGCAACTTGCTGCTGATAAGTACGCTATTGGCGAAACTGTAAAGGGTACAGTTGTAAGAATCGTAAGCTTCGGTGCTTTCGTAGAAATCGAAAAAGGTATCGATGGTTTAGTTCACGTTTCTCAAATTTCTCACGAATGGCTTGAAAACCCAACTTCTGTATTAAAAGAAGGCGACGAAATCGAAGCAAAGATTTTAGATATGGACGTTGAAAAAGAGAAAATGACTCTTTCTATCAAAGCTCTTACTCCTGCTCCAGAAGGCGTTCAAAAGCCAAGAAGAGAAAAGAAGGAAGATGCTCAAGAAGGCGAAGAAAAAACTGAAAGAAAGCCTAGAAGAGAAAGAAAAGTTGAAGCAAACGACGAAGAACCAAGAGAATGGACTGAAGGTGGTCTTGGTGGAATTTCTTTAGGAGATCTTCTTAAGAAAGACTAATATATAAAAACTATGGCGTAGCAAAATGCTACGCCATTTTAATTTTAAAATTGATAATAAAAATGCTTAGCTACTGCTAAGCATTTTTGTGTGTTTAGTTTGTAATCTCAGGCTTTTTGCCGAGTTTTGAATTGATAAATTCTATCAGTTTTGTAAGCATTTTTTCAAGTGTAACGTCAAATTGAAGAAGTGCAACGAGCATTACCATATATGGCCATAGGTCTTTAAAATCAGTAAAGAAACTAACGAGATCAAACGCTTCGTTAAAGAAAAGTAAAAGAACTATGATAGTCGCAAATAGCGACACTACGACAACACCTCTATATAGGTTATATGGTTGACATATAATATGCATATAAGGAAGCCCACCGAGAGTAATTGCAGCAACCATATACGCACTCTTCATATCTTGAGTTAAAATAGGTGAAGTTATGTGCTTTGCACTTAATTCATACACTAATATATTTAAAATAAGGATGCAAGCACCTGGTATTGAGTGTGAGAATATGTATGCTACGAATTTTCCACTAACTTTATTCCTATTTGCCTCCATTGAAAGAGCAAAAGAACCAATACCAATTACCATAAGTTCAAGCATTGTAAGCATTGAACTTGTAAACGGGAACAACTCTTTTCGAAGTATTGAAATAATTGCGAAAGAAGTTGTAAACAGCGTTTTCATAAGGAAGAGGGCAGAGGACTTTTGAATGTTATTAATAACTCTTCTACCTTCGCCAACCACAGCAGGAATAGAATCAAAGTTATTATCCATTAAAACTATATGCGAAATACTCTTAGTTGCGTCGCTACCCGTTGCAACCGTGATAGAACAGTCTGCCTCTTTCATAGCCAAGATATCGTTTACGCCGTCACCAGTCATTGCTACTGTGTGTCCGGCAGTTTTCATTGCTTGAACGAGTATTGCTTTTTGTTCTGGAGAAACTCTACCGAAAACGTTATACTTATTAGCAATGCTAATAACCTCTTCATCACTCATTCCGTCTAGGCTAACGTACTTATCAGCACCTTCGATACCTGCACGCCTTGCTACTTCAGAAACCGTAATTGGGTTATCGCCAGAAATAACTTTAACGTTTACACCGTTTTTCTTAAACCAAGCGATAGTTTTTATTGCTTCTCTACGGATATTATCACTAAGCGTAATAAGGGCAAAAGGTTGCATATCAGTAGGAAGTTTATCGTTTGCAATTTCTTTACTAGAATGTGCTAAAAGTAAAACTCTTTGGCCAAGAGAAGTGTAGTGATTGATTTGATTCATCAAAGCATCACTTAGATACTTTTTACTTAATATAAATTCTGGTGCACCAATGGCAAAAGTTCCTTCACTCTTGTTATTGTAAACAAAACTAACTGCTGAATACTTTCTTGCAGAAGAGAAAGAGATTGATTTAGAGGCAATGAGTTTACAATCAGTGCCAAAGTAGTTTCTAAGTGCTTGAGCAGTTTGGTTATTATCGTTTAATACGTGTTGCATTGAGGATACTATATCGTTTACTGAATGAGGGTACTTTCCATTAAATAATACACAGTTAGAGACCTTCATTTTGCCATCTGTAATAGTACCTGTTTTATCAAGACATAAAACGTCGACTCTAGCGAGCATTTCAAGAGAGAACATATCTTGAACTGAAGTGTTTCTATTTGCAAGTCTAATTACGCCTACGGCAAGTGCTAAAGTCGTTAAAAGGAACATACCTGCAGGTATCATACCTATAATAACAGAAGCCGAGTTTGTTACTACTTTAACAACTCCATCTGAAGTTAATTTGCCAGCAACTGCTAAAGTGGTTACAGTTCCTTCAGCATCTACGAGTATTGGGTTGTTTAAGATATGTCTATAATTTGTTATAAAAGAACCGATACTAATTGGAATAATTAAAACGCCGATTACTCTAATAATCCAACGAAGAGTAGTCATAATTTCAGACTTTGGCTTTTTGAATTTTTTTGCTTTTGCAGAAAGTTTTTGAATATATCTTTCTTCACCAACGCAATCTGTTACGGCAAGAGCACTGCCACTTACAACGAAACTTCCAGATAAAATCTTGTCACCTACAAGTTTTTTAATTGGAACGGATTCGCCCGTAAGCATTGATTCGTTAACTTCTATCATACCTTCAATGACAGTTCCGTCTATTGAAATTTGATTTCCAGAAGAAAAACTAACTATATCATCTAATACTATGTCGGTAACAGAGGTGTCAATTAATTGACCATTTCTAAGCAACTTTGCTGTTGGTTCATTTAAAATTGATAATTTTTCAATCGATTTTTTTGCTTTTATCTCTTGAAAGATACTAATTGATAAGTTTGCAGCGTATATAACAACAAAGGCATAGTTAAATCCAAGTGGAACACCTGCAACTATTAATGCAACAAGACAAAAAACACAAAGGAAGTTAAAAAACGTCAAAAGATTTGATGCAATAATTTTTGCAGAAGAACGTGACATTTGTTTGCTTCTTGCGTTAACTTGATTTTGCGATATTCGTTTTGCAACTTGTTCGCTTGTCAAACCCGTTTTTAAATTTGGAGCAAATCTTTCTTCTTGAGAAACTTGAACAATCGTTTTATTCTTGTTTTTATTTTGTTTTT
Organism: Clostridia bacterium; assembly: GCA_017503885.1. Lineage (GTDB taxonomy): Bacteria > Bacillota > Clostridia > Christensenellales > Borkfalkiaceae > UBA10281. The sequence goes on along the minus strand of JAFVSF010000262.1, from coordinate 2,095 downwards.
TACTATTTGATGGTATATGTGGCGATATATAATTATCGATTGTGCTATCGATTACGTCATAATCATCTTTTTGATGACTCTTTTTCATAATAATCTCCGTTAAAGAATAAATGTTATTTACTTTGTAAATAATAGTATATCATAAACATAAATAAAATACAAGATTTTTAATGCGATATTAAAAGCAAAATTTTATCATTTAAGGCGTTTATCATTGACAAATAAGGCTGAATTTTGTTAAAATTTATTCAAGGAGAATAATATGAATAAAAAACAGCTTGACAAATATTCTAAGTTACTTATAAAAATTGGCGTAAACCTCCAAAAAGGAGAAATGCTTGTAATTTCAGCACCAATATTAGCACAAGATTTAGTAAGGTCGGCAGTTAAGCAGGCGTATAAATGTGGTGCATCAAACGTAGACGTTTTATGGAGTGATGACGAAATATTAAAATTGGGTTATAGATATCGCTCTAAAAAGAATTTGGCTGATGTACCCGAATGGATCACTATGCAAAGAGAACACTACATTGATAAAAAGGTGTGCTATTTAGCCATTTCTGCTAGTGACCCAGAAGTTTTTAAGGGAATAAATTCGGAAAAACTTGCTATATCTAGACGTGCAAACGGAAAAGCGTTAAAAAAATTCCGTGAGCATACAAGTTCAAATAAAATTAGATGGGCTATTGCATCATATCCAAACAAAGCGTGGGCAAAGAAAATGTTTCCAGATATGCCAAGCAATTTAGGTGTAAAAAGACTTTGGGAATATATTTCAAAGACAGTTCGTCTAGATACTGAAGATCCTATTTTGGCATGGCAACAACATCAAGAGAAAATTGTTAGCCGTTGCAACGTTTTAAATAATGCAAAGATAAAATCCTTTAAATTCGTTAACTCACTTGGCACTAATTTGACAGTAGGTATGCCACAAGGCTATATTTTCTGTGGTGGTGCAGAATATGGCGTATTAGACGGTGTTCCTTTTACTGCAAATATTCCTACAGAAGAGGTTTTTTCTTGTCCTCATAAAGACAAAGTAAACGGCAGGGTATATTCTAGCATGCCTCTTTGCGTTAACGGAAATATCGTAGACGAGTTTTGGTTAGAGTTTAAAGACGGAAGAATTGTCGACTTTGGTGCAAAAGTTGGTTATGATAACTTAAGAGATATCATAAATACCGATGAAGGCTCTCATTATTTAGGTGAAATTGCTTTAGTTGGTTATAATTCTCCAATAAGAAATTTAAACACTTTATTTTATAAAACACTTTTTGATGAAAACGCAAGTTGTCATTTTGCAATAGGTTCGTGCTATCCTACCTGCATTGAGGGTGGTGGAAATATGACTACTGAAGAACTTTTAGAAAAAGGGTTAAACGATTCTTTAGAACACGTAGACTTTATGATAGGCACAAAAGATTTAACTATAACTGCTGAAACTGAAGATGGTAAAACAATCACAGTTTTTTCTGACGGTGACTGGGTATTTTAATTGAGGGGTATGTATTAGTATGGTAAGAGAATATTCTTACAAAATAAAAGGTTTATTGCAAGCAAGTGATGAAACAATAAATAAACTTTGTTCAGATTTTAGCAATGTTAATGGTGTAATTGGTTTAAACGTCATAAAAGAAGAGGAAAAAGTTGAGTATGCACTTGATCAATGGTCAAGCGATTATGATGCTTTTAGTAAACTTTCCGAAATTTGTGAAGATTGCAATTTAGAACTTGTTTTTGAGGATGAAATTATTGAAAATGACATTGTTTCAGAAGAGGAAGTTTCTAAAGAGGAAAGCGTAGACGTTCAAAAAGAGCCAACTGAAATAAAAAACAAGTTATTAAAATCTGATTTTGTTGAAAAAATTATAGTTTTAATTTTGTCTCTCGGTTTTATTTGTGCTGGTTTTTTGTTTAAGCAAAAGCCAAATCTTCAACCTTGGATATTTATGATTGGTTTTACTATCGCATCGTATGAAATTTTATACGATATAATTGTAAAATTAGCCGAAAAAGGTTACCTTTATGAAGAATTATTAACCTTTATCGGTGCATTAATATTAACGTATCAAGGTAAAATCGCTATATCTGCAAT
>JAFVSF010000261.1 GCA_017503885.1 Clostridia bacterium | reverse complement strand
ATAGAATGTGTTCTAGGTGTGGTGGAGAAGCTTATGGTATTATTATTGTTGATAATTATTTAGCAGCTGGAGCTATTGCAGTTCTTATTGAGATATTTGGTGTACTTGCTTATGGTTTTTATTTAACGAAGAAGGAAGCGTCACACGAAAGTAGCACAAATAATGTATATATATCAATTGATAATAAATATAATGATTTCAATAATACTCCTACATCATCGATAGGTCAAATAACATCTACTTCTTCTTATGTCAATAATGATTTTGAGGAAGATGTTCAAGACATTTTAGATGATATAGATGTGGTTGAGAATGTAGAAATTATTAAAGATGTATTACAACCATATAAAATTAATGGGGATATTACTTTCTTTGTTTTATCTGATTTACGTTGTTCTTTTAAGGAAATAATGAGCATTTTAAGTGAAAAGGGATTTGATGAGGATGATAATAATCATGTAGTCATTATTAATGGTTCTATATCTACAATGGAGAAACCATTTTCGGATTTTACAAATTTTTATGATAAGATGTCAAAATTCAATCGTATTATTCTTATTAAAAATGATGTTGATGAAAAAGTAATTTCTTCGCATGAAGCATTTTTAACTCCCGATGAAATTTTTTATAGTGACTGGTATGATGAGTATGAAAATTATCGTAGCATTTATGCCATAGATTTATTGGGGCATTTAGTAGGGGTAAAAGGCGAAACATTTTTTGATAATATTGAATTATATAATACCAAGGTGGGAAATTCAAGGATTTATAAAATTATCTCCAATAAGGTTAATTCGTATTTTTATTTTGAAATAGGTAATTATATAATAACACATGCTTGGGTTCCATTAGATTATGGACCACGAAAGGGATATAGATATAAGTCATCTTGGCGAAAATCAAATTATAATGAATGGCTTAGTGCTGTGGAAAATGTAGATTATCTTGTAGAGGTTCCTAATAAAAAGATTATATTTTCTGCTGGGAGGTATGATAATAAAGGATTAGTTTGTGATGGTAGTAGAGAAAGTGATTATATTTATTCTACTGAAAAATATATTAAGATTCACGGAGGATACAATGCGAATTGTTTAGTGTTGAAACAATCAAAAAATGGTGAGGTGTATTGTCCTATAGGCAAAAAATATATAGGGTATTTTTTTAGGCATGATAATGATATATTGTTTGAAAAGCAAGAGGTAGTTTGTGATATTTCTAATGAAAATAATTTATTGAAACCGCAAGAAGATATTAAGGAAATCTGGAAACGAGTTTCGGTTACTCAATTAGATGGTAAATATTCTAAATATAATTATGATGATTTGCTATATGGTGAGATTTGGTTTAATAGAGATTCGATGACGCATTTAATGCATCTATATATACCGAAGAATGGTTACATAAAGGTACATCATTTAATAGCATTTAGTCATTATGTCTACAAAGATTCGGTTGATGATTTAGAATACAGTGAAGATTTGGATTATATTGTAGATGGTATGTTATCTTCTATTTTTGAAACAAACGGATTAAGTCTAGATGAAGAAAATCTTGAAAACGAATGAAGTTGAATCAAGCATAGTATTAATTAAAAAACTTTTAGTCCCACACACAGATTATAAAATGAATAATACTCATTGATTCTAATTTTAGTCATTTTGTTGTTCCACCTTATAAAAACAGGGCGATTTTAGAGATTTTGTAGTACTAACGCAGAAAAAAGAGATACACAGTTTTGTGTATCTCTTTTTGCTTTACTTTTTTAAAGTGATTACAACCTACGATACTTGGGGTATCGTAAGGGGGGATTGCTTAATAATCGACTTATAGGTGGGTTTTTGTTAAATTTTGTTTAAACCCGATGCTTTTTGTGTGCTTTTGGGAGATGTCCCGTATGCGCGCTTAAACGCTTTGCTAAACGAATATAAATTATATCCCAGCATCTCGGCAATTTCGCCAACTTTTTTCTTGTTTTCAAGAACGAGTGCTTTCCCCGTTTCCATTTTTCTCTTGTGGTAATATTCCGAAAGAGTCTTTCCCGTGGTTTGCTTAAAAAGACTAGAAAGATATCCGTAATTATAATTAAATTTAGGCGCAAGTTCTTCTAATTTTTTAATTGAATATATATGGGTGTCTATATAATTCATCAGTTGCATACATAAAATTTCAGATTCCGAAACATTTGACGCGTGACGTGGCGCGTTGCTAAAATTACGTATCGTGTACACGAGAATTAGGTGAAAAACGTCGCATAGGGCACTTTGTGAATGCTGTTGCCCTTCTAAAGTGAACTCTGAAATGGCGTATTCAATTAAGCGAGAAATTTTTTCGTCTTGAAATATCCGCTTATCGCCACCCCTATAATTTTGTGTAATATTTTTCAAGTCTTTAGATAAAGCCTTGTGCGTACAGTAAAAAGAGAAGAAATCGTACTCTAATTTCACACCTTTATCTGCTTTGATTTCGTGTATATCACAGGGGAAAGATAAATATATGTCCCCCGTTTGAACAACGGTATCTTCGCCGTTGGTTGTAATTGTTCCGCATCCACCCGTTACTACAGTTAACTCAAACCAATTAAGGTGGGGGTGAGAAGGTATAATTTCCGTCATTTCGCAATATCTTCGTCCTACTTGCAAAAGATGAACGTTTGCAAATTTAACGGGATTTTCTACGTAGTGTTTAACAAAGTGATAGCGTGTTTTGTTTTCTGACATATCTGTTCTCCTATTTATATTATAAACAATACTTTCGATTTCGTCAATTTTATTGACAAATAAAGTTAAATAAAAAAGTGTCATTTATTAAATAATATGAAAAAATGACAAATTTTACATGAACTTTTGCCATTTACATGCGAACCGCATTATTATATAATTAAGTCAAGAACTTAAAAGGAGAAATATTATGATGGTTGTAGCAGTAATTGGATGCGGAAGAATTTCCGATATAGCGCATTTTCCAGCACTTTCTCAAATGAAGAACGTGAGAATTAAATACGCTTGTGATTTATTGATTGAAAAAGCAGAGGAGAAGAAGAAAAAGTATCCTAAAATTGAGCAAGTAATTACCGATTATAAAATTGCATTGGAAGACGAAGAAGTTGACGCAGTATTCGTTTTAACGCCAAACTACGCTCATTACACAATCACTATGGATTCTTTAAAAGCGGGTAAGCACGTGCTTTGCGAAAAGCCTATTACGGTCAATTACGAACTTTCCGTAAAGATGGCGCAAGAAGCGGAAAAACAAGGAAAGATTTTAGATATTGGCGTTTGCAATCGCTATCAAAAATCGGTAGAGATGTTGCGCGAGTGGGCAGATGAAGGAAAGTTCGGTAATATTTATCACGTATATTGTTCTTTCCGTGATTTTAGAAATATCCCCGGTCTTGGCGGTGCGTTTACAACGAAATCGCAATCGGGCGGAGGTGTTTTAATAGACTGGGGAATCCATTTCCTTGATTTAATTTTGTACGTGCTTGGCGGAGCAAAGATTAAAAGTGTAACTTGTGATGCGTACAGCGAAATGGCTAAGGATATGAAATCGTACAAATACCACGGAATGTGGGCGGAAGACACTTCTGATATTGAAAACGGAACAAACGACGTAGACGATTTTATAACCGGGCATATCCGTACCAACAAGGCAAGTATCTCGTTCAACGGCGCATGGGCACAAAACATCAATAAATACGAACTTTACATTGATTTTTTAGGGGATAAAGGCGGAGCAAGGCTTACCTACGGCGGAAAATTTGAGTTTTACGATGGAAAAACTCTTGAAACGGTAAACCCTGAATATGATATTCCTAATATGTATCTATGCGAAGACACGGCTTTTATTCAATCAATAGAAACGGGTGTAAAAGACAAAAATAACATTGAAAACATATTAGAAAGTATGAAACTTTTAGATGCGTTGTATAGGTCTGCAGAGCAAAAAGGGGAGATTAAATTTTAATGAAAACAGTTGGCTTTATTGATTATTTTTTAAACGAGTGGCACGCAAACGAATACCCTGCAATGATAAGGGATTATAACCAAAAACACGGAACGGACTATCAGTTTAAATACGCTTGGGCGGAGATTGACGTGCCGGGTGGGGTAACAACTAAAGAGTGGTGTAAAAATTATGGTGTCGAGCCTTGCGCCACAATAGAAGAACTTTGCAAAAAGTGCGACTGCGTGTTCGTTTTAGCTCCGTCAAATCCCGAAAAGCATCTTGCTTACGCCGAAGAAGTTTTTAAATGCGGAAAAAACCCATATATAGATAAAACTTTTGCGCCCGATTATCAAACGGCAATGCAAATTTACGACCTTGCTGAAAAATACGGCGTAAAATTTTTCAGTACTTCGGCTCTTCGCTACGCCGACGAAATTAAAGATTATAATGAAAATGCAAAAACCGTCTTTACCGTAGGCGGTGGCTCGAATATGGAAGAATATATTATTCATCAAATAGAAATGGCGGTAAAATGTCTTGGCGTTGGAGCGAAAAAAGTTCTTTACAATAAGTATTCTGATCAAGAATGGGCAGAGGTAGAGTATAATGACGGAAGGTACGCAAAAATGATGTTTTCACCGTGTATGCCGTTTGCTATAACCGTTGCCGATAACAATGAAAAGTCTGCCTATAAGCCCGTTAATTCGGCTTTTTTCAATAATTTGATAGCGGATATATTTAAATTTTTTGAAACGTGTGAAGTTCCTTTTAGTTCACGTCAGACTCTTGAAGTTATGAAAATAAGAGAAGGCGTGATAAAAGCAAAAGAAAAGGCAGGAACATGGATAAATATTTAAAACAACTTAAAGTGGGTATTATAGGGTGCGGGCGAATTTCCGTTATGCATCTTGGAGCGATTGCGCAAATTGATTATGCGAAATTGGTTGCTTGTTGCGACGTGGAAAAGGAAAAGGCGGACAAAGTTGCAAAAAAATACGGGGCAACGCCGTACACGTCTTACAAAGAAATGATTGACCGTGAGAATTTGGACGTCGTCCATATATGCTTGCCACATTATCTTCATAGTAAAGTTGCGCTTTACGCTTTTTGCAAAGGGGTTCACGTGCTTTGCGAAAAGCCTATGGACGTCGATTTGCAAAGCGCTGAAAACGCAGTTAAAATTGCAAAAGAAAAAGGTGTTTTGTACGGTGTTATTTTTCAATGTAGATATAATAATTCGGTAAAACTCGTAAAAAATGCCGTAGAAAGTGGGAGGTTGGGTAAGATTATTTCTGCTCGCAGTACGCTCACTTGGACGCGTCCCGACAGTTATTACGCTGAAAGCGACTGGAAAGGCACTTGGGATAAGGAAGGCGGAGGTGTCGTTATAGATCAAGCCATACACTCAATCGACTTAGTAAATTGGATTGTTGACAGCCCAGTTGAGAGTGTTTCTTGTTCAATGGCGAACCGCGGACATAAAACTGTGGACGTAGAGGATAGCGCCGAGGGGTTAATTACCTATAAAAATGGGGTAATATACGGCTTTTACTGTATGAACAATTACGGCTGTGACGAACCGATTGAAATCCGTCTTTATTGTGAAAATGGCAAGGCTGATTTTGGGTATGACGACGCGTATATCTCGTATAACGACGGAACGAGCGAAGAAGCGCATCAGGACGAAAACACAGTCGAATATGAGGGCGGTAAGGATTATTGGGGGTTTCAGCATATTCGCCAAATAACGCAATTTTACAAATCCGTTCTTGGAGAAGAAGAACTTGAAATTAGCGGTGAAGAAGCGTTAAAAACCCACCGTTTAATTATGGAAATTTACAAGCAAGGAAAGGAAGGTATGGTATGAAAATAGGAGTTATAACCGATTGTTTTAAAAAATCGCACGAAGAAGGCATAAAACTAGCGTCGGCGTTGGGTTTAGACGGCGTGCAAATTTACGCTACTACCGGTGAATTTTCCCCCGAACTTACGACCGATAAAAAAGAAGAATATAAAAGGCTCTTAAAAGAAAACGGTTTGGTTGTTTCTGCTTTATGTGGCGATATGGGTGGATACGGTTTTGAAATAGAAAAAGATAATTTGAACCGTATTGAAAAGACTAAAAAGATTATAGACCTTGCCGTAGAGTTCGGCGCGAAAGTCGTTACGACTCATATTGGGGTTATTCCCGAAGAAAAGAGCCATCCGAGATATAAGGTTATGCTTACAGCGTTGACGGAATGCGGAATTTACGCTAAGGAAAAGGGCGTAACGCTTGCTATAGAAACTGGGCCGGAAAAGGCAAGAACTTTATTGTCGTTTATTGAGGATACGAAAGGCGGAGTAGGTGTCAACCTTGATCCTGCAAATTTTACTATGGTAACGGGGCAAGACGCTGTGGAAGCGGTATACATATTAAAAGATTATATCGTACATACTCATGCTAAAGACGGAAAGATGTTGAATAAAAATCAAAACCCCACGGACGTGTACCATGCTTTTGCTGTTGGCGGTGTAGATGCTCTCAATGCATGTGAAGGGTTTGCAGAACTTCCGCTCGGCGAGGGGGACGTGGATTGGGATAACTATATTAAAGCATTGAAAGATATCGGCTATGACGGCTTTTTGACGATTGAGCGAGAATGCGGTGAGAATCCTGCCTCGGATATTGCTAAAGCAACCTCGTTTTTGAGAGAAAAAACGTGTTAATAAAAAAACAAACAGTGCATGTACTGACCTTGTGAAATATAAAATCCCCTCGTGCGTGAAGTAAAAAATGTGCGAGGGGTTTTTTTATGCTAATTTACATATAACTTATATAGTTGGAGTGTTATTTTTTATCTTCAAATATTTGATTTTTTACCTTTAACTTTAGCAAATTGCCTTCATTATTATTTTATATCCTAAAGAAACGGAATTGTTAAATCCTCGCCTATAAGTCGATTTTTTTACAAATTGATACGTTGTTACGAAAAGTGTCTAGATAAAATTAATATAAATGTTGAAAAAAATTTGGCATTGTGTTAAAATCAACGTATTATAATAATTAGTTGGTTGCTATGGAATTTAATAAAAAACTACAAGAATTAAGAAAACAAAGAGGATTAACCCAAGAGGAGTTGGGCGAAAAATTATTCGTTTCAAGAACTGCAATTTCCAAGTGGGAGTTGGGTAGAGGATATCCTAATATTGATTCGCTCAAGTGCATTGCTAAATTTTTTGATATATCTGTTGACGATCTTTTGTCGAGTAAAGAGTTGTTAAGCGTAGCAGAAGAAGATAATAAGCAAAAACGAAGTTGTTTTATCAATATGGTGTTCGGACTTATTGATTTAAGTTTTATATTGCTATTTTGTCTGCCGTTATTTGCTCAAAAAATCGACGGGGTTATTTATGAGGTTTCGCTATTAAACCTTAAACAAATTAAGTTGTATTTAAGAATTGTATTTTTAGGTTTAGTATCGCTACACGTTGTTTTAGGTATAATAACACTTGCATTAAAAGAGTCAAAATATAAGTTTTGGCATAGATATAATAGGATAATTTCCTTAATTTTAACTTCGGTGGTGGTCACGCTGTTTACAGTTTGCTTGCAACCTTACGCATCAATTTTTAGTTTTGTATTTTTAATAATAAAGGCAATGATGCTTTTAAAAAAGTAAAGACACCATTTGTGTCGCTATTGTTACAACCCGTTTCTTGTAAAAACAAAAACCTTCCTTTATAATGAACTTAGGCGTTTGCCAAATAAAGGAAGGTGTATTATGAAAAATAAAAAGTTGTATAGTTTAATTGTAGCCGTAGCGTTTTTGTCTCTGTTTGTTTTGTGGACAATAATGCTTTGTTTTGTTGATCTAAAAGCCATTGGTCCTAACGGCTCAAAGGTTGGTTTTTCGACCTTAAATAATGCAATTAAAGGGCTTATAGGCGTACATTTAGTGCTTTACGTAATTACAGATTGGCTCGGATTAATGCCTATTGCCGTTGCTTTTGGGTTTGGTATAGTCGGGTTGGTGCAACTTGTTAAACGTAAAAGTATTTTAAAAGTAGACACTGACATTTTGCTACTTGGAGCGTTTTATATAGTAGTTTTCGGCACGTATATCTTGTTTGAATATCTTACGATAAATTATAGACCGATACTTATAAACGGTTATTTAGAAAAGTCTTATCCGTCGTCAACTACAATACTAGTTACCTGCGTTATGCCAACTGCAATATTGCAGTTTAGATGGAGAATAAAGAGCAATTGTTTAAAAAGACTTTTAACTATAGTAACGTCATTGTTCATTGCATTTATGTTGATTGGAAGATTTATCTCTGGGGTGCATTGGTTTAGTGATATTTTTGGTGGTCTTTTGTATAGTATAGGAATTGTTTCTTTATATCGTTTTAATTGTAACGTTTATGGAAAAAGATATAACTAATCAAAACGCGAAATGCAAAGAAAATGCATTTCGCGTTTTTTTGTTCAATTATAAAATTGTTTATATAAGGTAATTTGTCGTTTTATGAAATACATTTCTTTCGAAATAGTGCTGAATATAAAAGTTGAAAATTTGTTAGATAATCGACTTATAGGCGGGTTTTACGCCTTAAAATGCCTTGTAGGCTTTGATAAGTCGTAAATATCTGCAGGGAAGAGCTTACTTTGCGTTCTAAGGTCGCCATAGATTTGATTATACAAAAGCATTGCCGACTCGTATCCTATTTGGTAGGCTCTTTGCTTTATTATGTATGGCTTTAACCTATCTATGCTCTCTTGCGAAATATTCTCGTCGATAAACATAAATCGCAAGTTTTTTTGCCATTGTATCCCTCTTCTCTTTAAGATAAACTCAATAGAGTCTGCAATGTGCTGTGCGCCCGGTGCGATAATTAGTTGTGGAAGTGGATGGCTATCCAAATATTTATCTAGAGCACCGTAGATTTGTGTAGGATAAAAATTTTCTAATATAAGAAGTGTGTCGCTAGGGTCTTTACCGTAGTATGCCTTGTATCCATCCTTGTAACCGTTCAAGCGGTCTTCAACAGTTGTAGCGAGAGATTCTGAGTTTGAAAGATATATTATGTCTTTGAATTTTCTCGATCGCACGAACTTCATCGCGTTATACATCATATTGTAGTTGTCTGTCGAAACGAAGGACGCGTTTATGTTTTTAAAATAACGGTCTATGATGGTAACTGGAAAACGCCTTTCAGAGAGTTTAACGATATCTGTATTTCTAAGCTCGTTATCAATTGGGAATAATATTATTCCTTTTGCGTTGGATTTTAAAGCGTTATTTATGTATTTTGATTCAATCGCAAGGGTATTTTTTGATATTTTAACTACTAGTTCTAGAGAGTTTTCTTCACAAAAGTCTGCAATGCCGACGAGTATTGAATGCGCAAAAGCTGCCTTTACAGAAGGAATGATAAGGTGGATTTCTTTTACGTTGGACTTGCTAGGTTCTATTTCTTTTTTTTCTAAAGTAAAGTATCCCTTGCCGTGAACCTTTGCAACGAGATTGTCTTCAATGAGTTTATCGTAAGCAATTCTCACAGAGCGACGGCTTGCTTTAAATTTATCTGCAAGCATTCTTTCGCTAGGTAATTTGTGGTTGGGCTCGTTTTTCAAATGGGCGATTGATTCTTTTAAAAATTCTAAATTTTGCTTATGCGGTATTAAATCGTTCATGTTTGCACCTCAAAATAATATTAAGTCTTTTATATAATAAAGTCAAGTATTTTGCGAACCACTTAGACCACTTTTTTTGAAAAAGTATTGATTTTAAAGATTGCTTGATGTAAAATAGAAAACGTGGAAAAGTGAAAGGCTAGCCTTTTTTTCGTCTGGCGACGAAAAAAAGTTCATTTAATAACATAAAAACATTTTGCGAAGAGGAAAAATGATAATCAAAATTAACTGTGGAAAACTAAATTTAGATTTAGAAAACGGTTTAATCGTATCTGCTAGTTATCGTGGGCACGAAATATGCGCAAAACAATCGCCTTTATTTTCGATAAGACTCACGGGTAAAGATGGTAACGTTGTAGACTTTTTAGCAACTGATGCAAAGAAGGTTGACGTAGACGAAAGTTTAGTTACTGCTACGTATTCTCAGTTTAGCGAAGATTTTAGTGTTTCGCTTTCGTTTGGCAAAAATCCAAACGGTGTGAACGTGCGTTTTGCCGTAAAAAACAATACGGATAAAATTATTGAACACGTAGACGTTTTACCTTTCGTTTTAAAACCGTTTATAAAAAACGGTGGTATTGGTAAAATGCTTTATCCATATAACGAGGGCGTTCTGGTCGACGACAACGATTTAAGAGCAACCTGTCACTTACAACACTTTGAGCCAGAATACCCATCTCAAGGTTCGTTTGGTATTTTTCCCAATATGGTTCAGTCGCAGTTTTTAGCTTACTTATTCGAGGGGTGCGGTTTTTACGCAGGCGCACACGACTCAGTAAGGGGATTAAAGGGAATTGACTACTACGCCGTTGACGAACAAAAAAATATAAAAATTGAATTTAGGATCTATTCTGGTAGGGGTTACGGCGAAGACTTTGCCATTGACTACGATATGGTATACGAGTTCTTCGACGGCGACTGGTACGACGGCGCAGATATTTATAAAAAGTGGTTTTACGAGCATTTGCCATCTGGTCTTAAAAAAGTTGCAGACAATATAAATTTGCCAGATTGGTACCACGATTTTCCAGTAATTTTGACCTATCCCGTAAGAGGTTATCACGATATGGACGAAATGACTCCTAACGAGTTATTTCCATATATCAACGCAATGCCATACGTAGATAAGTTTTCAAAGGAAACAGGCGCTAAAATAATGGTGCTTTTGATGCATTGGGAAGGAACTGCTCCATGGGCTCCACCATACGTGTATCCACCGTTTGGCGGAGAAGAGGAGTTTGACAAATTCTTTTATGCGTTAAAGGAAAAAGGTCATCTTTTAGGCGTATACTGTTCGGGTTTTTCTTATACTGAGCAAAGCAACGTTTTGCCATCTTACGACTGTAAGGAGATTTTAAAGGATAAAGAAACCTTTAAGGCGTTTTGCGCCGGTAGAGACGGCAAGGTTGCAATAAGTAATATTTGTACTGGGCAAAGAAGTGGTTACGACCTTTGCATAGCGTCTGATAAGGGTAGAGAAATTCTAGACGAAGCGTATAATCCGCTTTTTGAAAAAAAGCTAGACTACGTACAAATATTAGACCAAAACCATGGTGGTGGTCAGTATTTCTGTTATTCTAACGAGCATAACCATCCGCCTTGTGTTGGACCTTGGATGACTACGGAAATGCAAAATCTTTTAAACGAGTGGAATCGAAAGGCTGATAAAACCTTGCTTGGTTGCGAGTCTGCTTCTAGCGAAGCCTTCTTGCCAAATCTCCTATTTTCAGATAACAGATTTGAACTCACTCATTTTTTGGGCAAGGCAGTACCTCTTTACGCTTACGTTTATCACGAATATTTACACAACTTCATGGGAAACCAAGTTTGTTGTTTATACGGGGCAGATAGTTACTTATACAGAGTTGCATATTCTTTCTCAGCGCTTGATATGCCAACGCTCGTTTTGAGTCCTAAAGGTATGCTTGCGTCATATTGGGGACAAAGGGATTTTAGTGACGTTCCATATGAAGAAAGCGTATTGCGTTTAATTAAGAATTTAAAAGAATTTTACTTAGAAAATTTAGAATTTACTTGTTACGGCAACATGATAAAACCATTGCCTTACAAAACGAGCGAGAAAACCTTTACGAATACTCTTTACGGTAGATCGTATACTACCGAAGAGGTGTTAACCACAGCAATTGAAAGAAATGGTAAAAAGATACAATTTTTTATCAACTTTAACGAAGAAGATAAAGCCATTGAATTTAAAGGCAATCAATTTATCGTTAAGGCGTTGTCGGTATTAAAGTTTGAAATATAAAAAGAAAAAAGGTTGATTGCGAAAGGAGAAATAAAATGGACAAAAAGATTATTACAATTTCGATTTTAGGTGTAGGCGCTCGTGGTGGCGAGGCGTATGGAAGATATATTCACGAGTCAAAAGATAGGTTTAAGGTAGTTAGCTTATGCGACCCAAACGAAGTTAGATTAAAAAAATACGGTGACGCATTTGAGGTTGAAGAAAGTCAAAGATTTTTGGATGAAGAAGGATTCTTTGCTGAAAAACGTAGCGACGTACTTCTCATTGCGACGATGGATAGATTACACGTTCGCCAAGCGGTTAGGGCGTTAGACCTTGGCTACGATTTAGTTTTAGAAAAGCCTATTTCAGACGATGCAGAAGAACTTAAAATGTTAGTTGAAAAGGCAAAAGCTAACGGAAGAATGGTTATGGTATGTCACGTTCTTCGCTATACGACGATGGTTAAAAAGATTAAAAGTCTGTTAGACGAGGGCGCTATCGGTAGGCTTATTTCAATGGACCAAACTGAAAACGTATGCTACTGGCATCAAGCGCACTCTTTCGTTAGAGGTAACTGGAGAAATAGTGTTCAAACTTCTCCAATGATAATGCAAAAGTGTTGTCACGACCTCGATTTGATACAATATTTTATCGGTGACCGTTGTAAATCGGTTGCCTCAATGGGTTCGCTTGCATATTTTAAGTGCGAAAATAAACCTGAGGGCGCTGCTGATAGATGTATCAACTGTAAATATAAAGACGAGTGTAAGTATAGCGCAAAGAGAATTTATCTTGACGGATGGAAAAAATGTGGCGGAGGAGATACCTTCCCTTACACGATAATAACCGACGTTTTACCGCTTACCGAAGAAGCTTTAATAACGGCGTTAAAAGAATCCGTTTACGGCAGATGCGTTTATTCTTGTGATAATAACGTAGTTGATAATCAAACGGTTATTATGCAGTTTGAAAACGGCGTTACCGCAACTTTAAAAATGGAAGGTTTTACAGCCAGAGGCGGAAGAGATTTTAGATTCTTTGGAACAGAGGGGGAACTTGAAATTTTTGAAGAAGCAGATAAAATGGTTCTTAGTAGATATATGGAAGCCCCAGTCGAGTGGAAGATTAGCGAACTTGTAGACGAACTCGGTGGACAAGGAGCAGGTGGACACGGTGGTGGAGATCATAGAATGTTCGACACGCTTTACAATATATATTTCAACGAAAAATTTAACGCAAGTTCTTCAATAGAGCATTCGGTAGAAAGCCATTATATGGCGCTTGCTGCCGAAAGGTCTAGAATACAAGGCGGAAAACTTGTAGAACTTAGCGATTATAGAAAGTAAAGGAGAAAATGCTTTGAAAATTCTTAAAACACTGTTGGCTTGCGTTATGATTGCAAGCGCGACGTTTGCCTTTGCAAGCGTTAATGCACAAGCAGAAGATGCTTTTGATGTCGTTTACGAAACAGAGATAACCGGTATTAATAACGAACAATACGTTTCTTCCGATTATTCCTTCGTAATGATCTTAGGCGAAACTGACTTTATGACGGCAGAAGGGTGGAGCGAAGAAGGTCAAAATTACAAATGGTTTAATGCCGACGAGGGTAGAGCTGACTATCAAATGGTTGACCCTAATGAATATAACCTTTGTAATTTCCCACTTGATCAAAATCTGGAAGAATTAAATTACGATCAAATGATTTTGATTGATGGTGTTGCTTTGGCAGACTTTGGGGCTACGCATCCTTATAGATTTATTGGTAATATGCGTCAGAGAATAAATACGCTCGCTATTTGTTTCGACGAACCCGTTTTAAAAACGGTTACGACAATAGAAATTTTAGAAGGTTGTCAACTTCCAACCTTGTCAAGAGCTTGTGTTGGCTCTCGCAATACGTCTTGCATTCAAATAAATAATACCGTAAAGTATGAAAATCGCGACGGCTTATGGATTACTTATTTTGAGGGATATCAAGAAGGCGTTGAATACGACGGTGACGAAAATGCTTTTAAGCTTTCACCTGAAACGACTTATAAAAACCACAACGCAGTACCTTTAAACAATTATGCAGACGTTTTTAAAGTTGAAGAAACGTTAGCTGGTGGTTTATATAGGGGTATAGCATTAGCGTCTGGTTCTAATACTCAAAAAGGATATATAACGGTTTTAAGATTTATAAATCCTATCGACTCTAATGAGTTTGCAACGATTAACTTAAGACTTTATACAAACCATAAGAGATCAATTAACTCATATAATGATAATAATGTTACCGAAAGCTCTTTGGGTAGCGCGTTAGAATCGTTTGCATTAGACGGTGCAGTGCATACTACCGTAAGCTTAACGAGTTCGCTCTATGCTGACCAAGATGGCATGGTAAGAACTATCGTGTTTAAATTTAACGAAGACGGCGAGCCTTTTATAAATAAAGAAGGTAATGAACTTTACGACGACAACGGCAATTTGATAAGAGATCAATTGTTCTTTGTTTCTTTCAATTTAGTAAAAGAAAAATCTTCTGAGCTTTTAACAAAAGATTCGTTTATGATCGTTGAGAACGACGATACGTTCGACGTTTCTTTAAGATTTAATAAAGAATGCGAAAATTGGGCAGTTGCTTTAGATACCTCTAAAGTGGTGTTAAACGGACAATCGCTTTCTAAAGTGCTTGCAGAGTGTAAAACAGCAACAGCAAAATGGGAAAAAGTTGGTTCAATGTGTCAAATCTCTGTAACTATTCCTAAATCGTATGCTGGTAGCGCGCAAATAAAGAACGCTGAAGACGGCTATTTTGGCAATAGTATGGGAGTTTTAAAGGGGCTTAAATATCCAGACGGAAGTGAACTTGGCAAAGGTTATACTTGCCATATATACGCAACCGAAAAAATTCTCGACAGTGATTTGGGTACAAAATACGACAAAACTTCTGTTTTGGATGTAAAATACGACTTTGTAAAAGGCAGTAACAACTTGCATTTTGCAATTCGTTTTGATAAAAAAATAACATCTGCAAACTATTATCACGCGTGCGAAATCGAGCGTTGGAGAGAAAAAGATCTCTACGCGTCAAATCCTTTATATTACGATGCAGGTATATCTGCAGTTTTTGTAAAGAACGGATTTAAATCGTCGTTATTAGACAATATAGTTATAAACGGAAAAACTATAGCTGATTGGCACGCAAGCGACGTAAACGCGCTTACTAACGTTCAAACTCACTACGGCGCGTCTGGTCTTGAATACGTAGATATTAACTTCGAGTCTAATAGCGCTGTTTCTTATAATAAACTTGCTGAGCTAGTTCAAAGCGGAAACGGCATAACTATAGAAATAAAAGAAGGCTTAAAGTTTATGACTAACTGTAGCGTTCAAAAAACTCAAATCTTCGAATTAAAAGACGGAGCGTTTATAGAAGTTATAAAGGGTAAGACTTTACACGTTTATTACGACGGTAGCGAAGTTGAAAACGGCGCTAACGTTATTGTAAAAACTGCGGTATGTCCATCAAGCGTTTTAGTAAGCGGTACCAACGGATATAGCGTTGCTCACACGACAAACGGAAAAACTACTGAGTTTACTATTACTTGTGACGACGGTCAAACGTTTACGTTTAGCGTAACAGAAGATTCCGTTGCAAGCGAATCTAATAAATCTAACGAAAGTGCGAGTGGCGGTGGTTGTGGTTCTTCGGTTGAATTACCAATGATTGCAACGACTTTAATTGCCATTGCTTTAGTCGTATTGTTAAAGGAGAGAAGAAAATATGAATAAGAAGATTAAAAGAAATATATTAACTGCAAGTCTTTTAGCCTTTGCTTTTACCTTTAACGTAGGTTGCGGTGGTAATGGCACTCAAGGAACTCAACAACAAGTTGCTTATAATTATTCTAAAGATAGCGCTGAACTGTTGCATTTTGAAAGCTCAGACAAGAATTTAGACTTTTTCTTAAACGACTATTTTAAAAGACATGCAGGCGTTATCGAAAACGGACTCGACCAAAAGGTTGCCAGCGTAACCGCAGGCGTAAACGCAGTTCAGTTCTTCTGGCAAGAATGGAACTCAATGGCTTATTTTTGGCATAACAGTAGAGATGGCTTTGAAACTGATAGAATAGAGGGTATAAGAAAGATTCACTCTAATATTCCGGTTGACGATTACGGCTACGTTTGGCAAGAAAGCGACGCTGTAAGACCAAACGACTCTACAACAACTTCTGGTGAGCACAGAATGGGTTGGCCATTCCCAACGTCTGCAAACGTTACTGGTAGTAAAAGCTGGGATTTCAACGGCTCTTCTCTCGAGAAGAAATGGTCTAGTGGTTATACTAAAAACGGAGAGTATCATGCAGATGCGGGCGCAACGCTAGTCAATAACTTATATCAAGCGGACGTAAACGGTGTTGAAAGTTTAATGTTCATTTCGCCTGAAAAGGACTATTCTTGCGCGTATTATTCTCCACTTTTAGAGTTAGACCTTAGAATGTACAGCGAAGAAGCTAACAATATCGAAGATATTATCGTACATTATACGACTAATAGATGCGATGAATGGCAAAGTGTTTCAGTAAACGAAAAGGCGTTCATATCTTACGAATATACTCCTTCTTACGAACACTTAATATTCTTACCTATGTACGCTGAAGAAGAGTGGAAGTCTGACAAAGAGTGCGACGTTTACGCAAAGCAAATTAAAGTAGAAATCAAGGCGAAAGAAGGTTCAACTTTAAGCGGAAGATTTGCCCTTAACTACGTTCGTTCAAGCTTTGATACAAGACACACAAACAATAACTCAATATTCATTTCGGCTCTTAAAAACGATTTTGACTATACTGGCGATTTAGAGTATTTAAAGGCTAATATTACAAAAGCAAGAAAAGCAATCAACTTCTTTATGCAAATGTATGATGAAGAAAGATGCTTAAACGACCAATCTTATTTAGTTGGACATGATTCGGACAAGACGTCGGGAGATAGTTCAAACCGTACTGCAATGACACTTGCAAACGGGTATTGGGATGTTTCGTTTATGACTAGATACGACTTTGAGTCTAACGTATATTTCTATAAAGCTCTCGTGGACTTAGCATATCTTGAAAACGTTTTAGTTCAAAACGGTATTACGGTTGACAAGAGTTTAGCTACGGTAAAAACTGCTGATAGACAGTACAATCACGGCACAAGTGAATATAATTACAATGCAAAAAGCCTTAACGAAATAGCTGCAAAGGTTCTTGCTGCACTTAGAAAACCAATTAATGACGGTGACAAGACTGGTTATTGGAATGAAAAGACTGGTAGATTTGTTGGCGGTTACTGTGAAGCGGACGGCAAGTGGTACGATTACGGATACGTAATGTGGAACTTAGAAGCTATTTATTACGGTGTAGCAACCGAAGATCAAACAAAGTCTATTATGGACTGGATAAGCGGAAGAAGAATAGTTGAAGCTGATAAATTTGGATCTCAAGGCGAAGACATTTACTTTTACGAGTTCGCTCCTAGAGTAAACACTTATAGTGAAGAAAAACAAAACGACTCGTCTATATTTAACGGTTCGTTTAACGACCCTAACTGCTATTTTGGTGAAACTCAAATTCAAAACGGTGGTGCTGTTCTTTATCTTACTTTCTTCGACCTTATGGCAAGAATTGATACCTACGGCGCTGACGATGCTTATAGTAGATTGCTTGCAATAAAAGATTGGTATATGGACATATACGATTATTACGTAGCAAGTGATAACTTTAATAGAAAACCAGACCGTTTCTATTGGGATTATTATCAAAATAACCAATGGGAAAATCCAAATGGAAAGCAATACTTCTTACAAAACGGTGTTAAAGGTACAAATGAAAGAGGTGGAAAAACTGCAGGCGTTATGGGTATCGACGGCGAATTCTTAGAGTCGTTCCTCGTAATGAGTGCAATTCCTTACGGATTCTTTGGTATTAGCACCGAAAATGGTAACACCTTAAAAATAGCTCCGTCACTTCCTACTCAACTTAACTTTTGGGGTATGGAAAACTTGGCTTATAACGGCGTAAAATACGATTTAACAGTATTTAGAAATTCTGCAAGAATAGACGCTGTAAGGGGTAATTCAAACGGCATAAGTGTTAAAATAGCATTAGATGCTCCATCTTCAAGCCCAACCGTACTCGTTAACGGAAGACAAACTAGCGATTACGTTATCGAGGGAGGTAAGGTTATAGTAACCGTTCCTTT
>JAFVSF010000260.1 GCA_017503885.1 Clostridia bacterium | reverse complement strand
GTGTAGACGTTCTTTGTATTGACTCTTCTGAAGGATTTTCAGAATGGCAAAAGAGAACTATTGCTTGGGTAAGAGAGAACTATGGCGATAGCGTAAAAATCGGTGCAGGTAACGTAGTTGATGCAGACGGATTTAGATTCCTCGCAGATTGTGGTGCAGACTTTATCAAAGTAGGTATCGGTGGAGGCTCAATTTGTATTACACGTGAAACTAAAGGTATCGGCCGTGGACAAGCAACTGCACTTATCGAAGTATGTGCAGAGCGTGATAGATATTTTGAAGAAACTGGTGTTTATATTCCAGTATGTTCAGACGGTGGTATAGTTTACGACCATCATATTACTTTATCGCTTGCAATGGGTGCTGATTTCGTAATGCTTGGTAGATACTTTGCAAGATTTGATGAAAGTCCATCTAACAAGGTTTCTATTGGTGGAACTTACTATAAAGAGTATTGGGGCGAAGGCTCTGCAAGAGCAAGAAACTGGCAAAGATATGATCTCGGTGGCGATAAGAAACTTTCTTTTGAAGAAGGCGTAGATTCTTACGTTCCATATGCAGGTTCACTCAAAGACAACGTTGCAATGTCTCTTGCAAAGGTTCGTTCAACCATGTGTAACTGTGGTGCACTTTCTATTCCGGAACTTCAAGAAAAGGCTGTTCTCACCCTCGTTTCTGCAACGAGTATCGTTGAAGGTGGTGCTCACGACGTAATACAAAAGGATACTACAAATAAAATAAAGTAAGCCTATAAGTCGTTTATTAACAAAATTTAAAGATATTTTTATTCGGAGGATATATTATATGCAATCTAATATGCGTCCTGACGATATGCAAAGGATAACCACAAGAGAACTTGCCGATGCATTTATCGCCGAACAAGTAAAAGAAATTAGAGAACAAGTAGGAGATAAAAAAGTTCTCCTCGCTCTTTCTGGTGGCGTTGACTCGTCTGTTGTTGCTGCACTTTTAATTAAGGCTATCGGCAAACAACTTATAAGCGTACACGTAAACCACGGTCTTATGAGAAAGAACGAATCTGAAAACGTAGTTGAGGTTTTCCGCAACCAGCTTGACGCAAACCTTGTATACGTTGATGCAACTGATAGATTTTTAAATCTTCTTGCTAACGTTTCAGATCCAGAAACAAAGAGAAAAATTATCGGTAAAGAATTTATAAACGTTTTTGCCGATGAGGCTCGTAAGTTAGAAGGTGTTCAATTCCTTGCTCAAGGAACAATTTATCCTGACATTTTAGAGAGTGTTAAGCAAGCAGAAGGCAAAAAGGCAGTAAAATCTCACCACAACGTTGGTGGTCTTCCCGATGACCTTCAATTTGAGCTCGTTGAGCCTATTAAGCTCCTTTTCAAAGACGAGGTAAGAGTAGTTGGAGAGGCTCTCGGTCTTCCTCACGGTATGGTATACCGTCAACCCTTCCCGGGTCCGGGGCTTGGCGTAAGATGCTTAGGCGCAATCACCCGTGACAGACTTCACGCTCTAAGAGAGGCTGATGCAATTTTACGTGAAGAATTCGACAAGTGTGGTTTAGCAGAAAAAGTATGGCAATATTTTGTTATTATACCCGACGTAAAGAGCGTTGGCGTAAAAGACGATAGCCGTTACGAGGGCTGGCCTGCAATACTTCGTGCAGTTAACACTAAAGACGCAATGAGCGCGTCTATCGAAGAAATCCCATATGCAGTGCTTCATAAAATTACCGCCCGTATCACAAGCGAGGTAGAGGGAATAAACAGAGTTTTATACGACATTACCCCAAAGCCTACCGGTACGATTGAGTGGGAGTGAGTTTTGCTATGCAAAACTCAACTATGATTGCCTGCGGCAAGTTATCAGTTATGATACGCTTCGCGTAGTTATGATGTGCCTTCGGCACAGTTTGAAGTTACAAGGCAATCATATCATAACGCTTGCATAGCAAGCTCATAACATTTGGCAAGCCAAATTCATAACTCTAAACTAAAAATGCTTTTTTGGAGTTTTATTATGTCAGATAGTGTATTAAGAAACAAATCCAAGGAATTCGCCAAAAGCATTATCTTTCTTTGCCGTGTCGTATGTTTGTTTCATCGGTTACTACATTAAAGAAAAAATAAGGCTTTTAAGTGGCCCCGAAGCATTATTCAGGGCCACTTTTTGCATTTTTTGCGTAACATGTGTCGAAAAACCACAGTTCGTTTGAGCCGTGGCTTTCTGATAGAAATGCCTCGCTCTTTTACGGCTCTTTTTGGCACGAGGGCATATATTTATTGAATGTATCTAAGATCTACAATGCGATTATGATTTTTCGATCTTTGATGTTTTTTCCTTCTTATCCGCTACAACCCATATAACGATTGCAATAACAAAAATCATACCGAAATAAAGCAACATTCCATTAGATTTCGGATACGTATCGAATAACGCATTCCAATCGTATATAGCTCCAATAGAATTTATAAACGAGTGGTATGAAGCACAAGCGACAACGCTCTTGGT
>JAFVSF010000259.1 GCA_017503885.1 Clostridia bacterium | reverse complement strand
GGCCGTTACCTCACCAACTACCTAATGGGACGTGAGCTCATCCCTATCCGATAAAATCTTTGATCTAATTAAGATGCCTTATCTAGATATTATGCGGTATTAGCACAAATTTCTTTGTGTTATTCCCCAGATATAGGCAGGTTGCTCACGCGTTACTCACCCGTCCGCCGCTAAGTTAAAGGAGCAAGCCCCTTTAACTCCGCTCGACTTGCATGTATTAAGCACACCGCCAGCGTTCGTCCTGAGCCAGAATCAAACTCTTAAGTTTAATGTCTTAAAGCTGTGTTTCTCTACACAACTGCTCTAACGTTTTTAATTTGCGTCTTTTTGCTGACTGCTTTTTAGGATGTATATTTTACTATACACTCAAATAAATAAATTGACAAGAACGTTCATATCTTAAAGATATTTTGTTTCAATTCATTTCCTTCTATTCAATTTTTAATCTGCGTTTGCGAACTACCGTTCGCCGAGTGCCATCTCGCGATAGCCTACCTATCTTAACACATTATTCTTTCACTGTCAAGCATTTTTCACGCCTTTTTAAAGTTTTTTTCAAACTTTTTTTGCAGTGCTTTTTCGTGCTCTTTCTAGGTCGCCCCCTCACGAGTGCTTGCATATATTAGCATTTTAATTTGCCTTTGTCAATAGTTTTTTTGCACTTTTTTATAAAAAATTTTACTAAACTTTTGTCCTCACTAAATACTGTATAACTACACAATTTACACCACAAAATATAGTTTCATTATTATATAATATATATATTGCATTTTTACGAAAGAGTAAAATTAAAACAAAAAAGTGCGTTAACTTGATTTAACAAAGCAATCACGCTAACACACTTTAAAATAAACGCTTTTATTATTTCTCTTTATAAAACAATTTACAATGGCAAAGCCCCTCGAAGTTCGGATCTGCTATTTGCTGGCGAAACTCTTCGCACATACACTTAAATTCTGGTTTTTTGCCAACTCTACAAGGGCAATACCCACCTTTTGCAATCAAACCCTCTCTAACGGTTGCAACGATTTCTTTATCTTCATTTAATCTTATTCTCATAACTTTTCCTCTATCAAAAACTTTTGAATTACCTCTGCAACGCCACTTTCGTCGTTATTGTTTTTAGTAACGTAATCTGCGTGCTTTTTAACCTCTTCACGAGCGTTTACCATACAAGCACCAACGCCTGCAACCTTGAACATAGCAACGTCGTTACCCTCATCTCCAACGGCAACGCAATCTTGAGGGGTAATACCCCAAATTTTGCTCAAATCTTTAACGGCTAGCCCTTTGTTTACACCAAGAGAAGTAACGTCTATCATACCCTCGTAACAACGAACAGCCTCAACCTCGCTACCGAAAATCTCGTTTATTTCTTCAATATAAGTATTGACGTCCCCTTTGAAGTTTATAAGCATAAGTTTTGGCGAGCCTTTTTGCTCACGCAAAATATATTCCTTTAGGTCGCCGACCTCGACTGCTCTTACTTTGCAAATAGAACAGTAAAATTCGGTTACTTCAGTAATTTTTTCAACTATTACCTCATCAGTAAAAATTTGGTAATAAAGCCCTCTTTCTCTACCGTAATCGATAAGTTTAAGCATAATTTCAGGCTCTAAAACGTGACGAGATAAAATTTCGCCCGTTGCACTATCGACAATTTCGCCACCGTTATACGTTGCAATAAGTGGCTTAAACGGAAGTTTTTGGGCAAGCATAAGTGCCGAAGTAGTCATTCTACCCGTACAAAGAGCGAACTTTTTTCCTTGGGAAAAAAGTTCGTTTATTGCTTTTAAGTTTTCTCTAGTAACGGTTTTGTCAGTACAAGCAAGCGTACCGTCAAAATCGCTTATCAAGGCTTTATATTTTTTTTGTATCATTTTTTCATCTTTGCATAAATTGGTGCTAAGCCCGTTATTGCGGCTACAGGCATAAAAAGTGCTGAGAATAATGCGTTTGGGACTAAAAGTAAACAGGTTATGCAAAACGCCGTACCACAAAAAGATACTAAAGCACAAACCTTGCCGAGTTTAGTTCCTCTTTTTAAAATTGAAAGCACAGATGCCGTTAAAAACACCACGCCGTATACGCTTATCGCAGTTACCCAGTATGCTAGACCTGCTTTTGACATTTTTCTAAACACAAAGGCAACGACAACGCCTAAAAGCACTGGAATCAAATATTCAAGAGAGGTTTTTTCTCCGTT
This sequence comes from Clostridia bacterium, assembly GCA_017503885.1. Lineage (GTDB taxonomy): Bacteria > Bacillota > Clostridia > Christensenellales > Borkfalkiaceae > UBA10281. The sequence goes on along the minus strand of JAFVSF010000259.1, from coordinate 9,073 downwards.
TTCTTCTCCCCATTTATAACGCAAAAATATGGCTATAACACCGTAAGCGAATAAAATTGCAGGGAAAACCATTGCTCTTAACACGTTGGTGTATCCAAAAGAACAACCAAAAGCAACTAGCGAAACGTCTATAGAAACAATTGGTAAAAAGTCTGCAATTCCACCTTTTTTAGCAGTTTTTAAAGTGGCTAAAGTAAACAAGCCAATGCACATACCTATTGCCAATGGATATCTAATTTGCAATTCGCCAAACGTTCTACTTGCAAAACCACCTACCACTGCCCATATAGCGAAAAGGGCGTATAATAAAACGAAACCTAACGCAATATAAACGTTGTCGTTTAAATAGGTGTTTGCGACGTATTTAACAAACTTATTTTCTTTCTTTTGCTTTGCTCTAGTTTTAAAACTGTCGTTTTCTGGGAATAAAATACCCTCTTCTTGCTTTTTATCGTAAACGTAAACGTAAATCTTAGGGCGTTTAATAAGCAAACCCGTTGAATTTACTGCACCTGCGTTAACCAGTTTTGCAGTGGTGTTTTTCTTCTTTTTATCGTGGGTTACTATAGCACCTATAATTTCGCAATCGCCCCACAAACCACCTGCCTCTTTATCGGACAAAAGTTTAATTTTACCCTCGAAAGCGTGGTATGCGGCAGACTCTATTTTAGCAATAATTTCGGGCTTATCCGTCTTAGCGTAGCAATCGGTTAAAAGTTCTAAAATCTCTGCTTTTAAAGTTTTAATCTCTGCCTTGCATTTAGAAATAAGTTTTTCAAGTTCTGCTTTTTTGGCATTTGCTTGAAAAATCTTAATATCTAATTCCGTACCTGCTTTTCCACCGTTTTTCTTTCTCCAAACGGCAACTTCGGCAGTAATCTCGCTAATTTCGGCAGTTTTTTCCCTTACGATATCGTCGAGAAAATCCTTTCTCTTCATTTTTTGTATGGCTTGGGAAAATATTTCCTTCATAATAATTCCTACTTATTTCATTATTTCTTTTACGTAATCGGCAATGATTGCCGTTGCCTTTTTAACGCCGATTTTCGTGTTGATTATAAGGTCGTAATTTTCTGGTTTACCCCATTGCTCTTTAGTATATTTTTTGTAATACGCAGAACGAGCCTTATCGTTTTTAGCAATGAGTTTGCCTGCCTCTACAGGGGTAATTTTATAACCCTCGGAAACTCTCTTTCTACGAATTTCAATAGGAGCACAAATAAACACCTTTATAACGTTTTCTTTGTCTTTAAGCACGTGCGAGGCACATCTACCTATAAACACGCAAGAGCCCTTTTGAGCAAGTTTTTTAATAACTTCTTCGTGTGCACCGTTAACTTTATCGTAGGTTGCAGAATCTCCACCTAAAAAACCGGAATACCAAAAAGCGTTTGCTACTTGCTCTTCAGAAGAAATTACCGTTTTTTTAGAAACGCCGGTAACTGCAGAGGTCATTTCAGTAATAGACTTATCATAGCAACGAATTCCAAGTTTTGTAGCAAGTTTTGAGCCTATTTCTGCACCACCTGAGCCGAACTGTCTGCTAATAGTAACGTAAAAAGTCTTTTTTTCTTCCATAAATTCCTCCGTTTTGCCTAAAGTAGAGTATTATACCTCACGCTAATACTTATATTAATTATATTGTAATATAAAAAAGTACTATTTGTCAATAAAGACCTTAAATTTTTTGCTTATTTTTTATAAAACCGACTTGCTTTTTAATTAAAAAGGGTGCAACCGAAGTTGCACCCCTCTCTTTTATGATATGGTTTTATTAAATTACCATTCCTCTATCATTTTTTCTTGCATTTCAACCACGTAAACGTTACCTAAAGTTATTTCGTCAACGCTTTCGCCCAAAACGGTTTTACAAGATACTACGTCGTAATATTGAGCATACTCCATATACTCTTCTAAACTGTAGTAGTAACTTATATAATGCATAGGATCTATTACGAGAATATATACTTCACCTTCGTCAACCTTAGTATATTCGTTTAACATAGAGCTTTCTACGTAACCGTTTTCGTAAATAAATTCTATACGCCAACTATAGTTTACACTATAAGCGCCATCGTATTCTTGATTGCCATAACTATCGTAAGCTCTTAAACGACCGTCTTCAAAGATTATTATTCGACTAGGGTCAACAACGTAAGTTCCGTTAAGCGCGTTGTAGTCAAGTTCAAATTCAGCGTGAAGTTCTACGGAGTATTTTTTAAGAGCAAATAATTCTTCTACTGAAGTAATTATAATCTCTTGTTCGGCTTCCGATTTATCATCGCAATATATCCATCTGCCCGTATGTTTTGCAAGACCATTATACTCGTACGTTTCAAACCTAGTAGGAGTTATCCATTCATCATCTATTTGGTAAGTGCGACTGCTCGTTTCGCCATCTTCAAAAAACGCTGGCATAGTACCTGCGTAGAAGTTAACCTGTACGTAAGTCAAGGTGTTAGCACGAAGCTCGCCCCAACGTCCTTCGCCTGCAACGATATATTCTAAAGTAGTGTCATACTCCCAAATATAATCGTCGTAATTGATACTAACGCCGTACTCTGCGTTTACAGCGTCGATTATCTCGCCTAAGGTCATATCTTTGGTGTGGTAAATAACGTATACGTCATTGTCAACGTAAAGAGTGAATCTAGGTCTATTATCATAGCCAGAAGCCTCTATTCTACTGGTTATAACCGTATTTTCCTCTAAATAACTGCTATCGCCATAGAAATTCCACGTATAATCGCTATACTTATAATCGCCAAAGGTTGCTAAGATTTGACCAAAAGTAAGACCTTCTGCTTTAGCAAAAGTTTGTTCGCCAATCCATTCGTCGTCGATATAAAGAAGAACACTGAAATATTTTGATTCACCTTCAAGGTGATATTTAGTCATTCCCCAATAGTCGCAATTATTTTTATTAAATTCTAATACGAAATTATAATCAGTTAAAGAAATTTTATCTAATCTATCGCCATATTCGTTTACTTCATACAAATACCAATCGCAACTATTAAACGTTTCTTCAGAAATAATTTGGCTTATTGGCATTCTGCCTTCTGCTTCGTAATTGTCACTATACCAACCACCTAAACTGTCACTGTAATAGATATCAACGTGAACTCTTCCCTTTCTAAGATAAATGTGGGTACTTCTAGATTCGTCTTGAGGGAATTTTTCATTTAAGAACATTTCGGTATCATAAATACTGCTAGAAACTTCTACAATGTAGTCGTTTATGTCGATATCTAAACCGAAAGCAACTATAATTTCTTCACCCGTTAATCTTTCTTCAAAAACGGCTTCCTGGCTCTCGCCATTTGCCTCTAACGAAATATAATAGCCCATCTTTACAACCACGTCTGCATCGTTATAGATAAATACGTATGATGGATCGCCAGTACTTACAAAGTTATACCTAACTCCGTTTACTTGATAAATATTCTCTCTTGCCCAACCAATATGGAAATGACCTGTTTCTTCGTTGCCGAGTTCCATATTCCAAAGAGTTTCTAAGGTTATAGGCTCGTTAAGAACTAAATTACCCTTAAACTCGTCGCCATTTTCGTTATAGTACGTTACGTTTACTGTAAACTCAGTTGCTACAATACTCTTTTTAATAGCCGTTAAATCATAATAATCAGTACCAGCGTTTTCAACGTCAATTAAATTTGAATAGTTATAAATATAATATTCTCTTTCGCTAATACCTATTTCGCTTAAAAATTCTGCTAAAGTAGGCTTTTGGTCTGCTCTAAAAGAAAACCTTTCTCCTTCGCTAATACCATTTTCGCCTATAACTTTAAAACTAACGTCAGTAGTTGTAAAAGTTAATCTAATGGAAACGTTTTCCCAAATTAAATCTTCATAAATACTTTGACCGTGTTCATCAGAAAGATATACATTGTAATAGTCGAGATTTAATTCGCCGTAGTCTGCAAAATATCTTTCGTAAATTCTTTGAATAGAAATAGGGTAAGTGAAAGTGTATTCTACGCTTTCTTTATCTTCAACCTCAATTTTTACGGTAAACGGAAGATTTTGTACGTTTTCTGGAATACCCATTATTACGTCGCCGTTTTCTACGTATTCTTCTCCGTTAATAACTTCGCCGTTTCTATACCAAACACGAACAGTGCCTTGCTCGTCAGGACCAAAATCATGACCTAAACTTTCTATAACGGCATCTTGCGTGGTTACATTTTCGTTATAACGCAATTCTCTATAAAACAAGGATTGTTTATAATAAAGGCTATATGAACCGTCTTCATAAACGTCTGCATAGAACAAATATATGTCTACTCGTACACGCCTTATAATGATATTGCCACAAATACCACAAGGAACGTTTGCCGCGTTAGTATCGTGATAACACCAAAAACCACAGTCTGGGCAGTAGCCTTCGCTATCAAAATTATGGTTGCAACCTCCACCTACTTCGTTACGAACGAAAACCACTTGGTCTTCTGGCGATAAAACGTAATATCTATCTACTTCGATTCCGTTAACCGTAAAGTAACCTTGACTTATAGCCTCGTTATAACTTAATTGCCACAAAGTAGATGCCCAATCGTTTATAAATGCCTCAAGAGCGGTATCTCTTGGTACAAAGAATTGGTCAAGTCCGTCAAAATCGCCGTCTTCGTCTACGTCAAACCAAACGTTATGTCTATCCATATCGCCAATAGGCACTAAAGATACGTAGTCGCCATCGCAAAGTTCTCTATCAAGACCAACTTCTTCGCCGTTTACTAAAATTCTCACCATGCTTAAGTCTACTTCGGCGAAAACAGTTCCAACCGTTGTGCCGTATGGCACTTGTATTGATTCTCCGTTAATGGTAACGTTTATAAAATCTTCCGTTACGCCACCTATTACGTAGATTACCGTTTGACCAGCGTAAATAATAGAGTCTGCACTTAATTCTTCTTCATAATTTAAATAGAACGTACCCTCTTTTGCCAATTCTTCGTATGAACGACCAAAAATAATTTTGATAATTTCTTCCAAAGAAATGGTTTCGCTATACATCGTAACGTAGTCAGTTTCTACACTTTCGCCTTGGCGAACTTCAACCCTAACAGGTATATATGCTTCGTCGCCACCACTGACGTTAGTTATTGTAACTTCTATCGTGCAATCTTCTACAATTTGCGTGTTGTAAATATCAACTGCCTCGCCGTTTAAGGTAATAGTTACTATTTTTTCAATATCTTCTTGGCTAAAACCAAAAACATCTGTTAAAGCGTTGATTACCAACGTGTTTTGCTCAACTTGTTGGTGCATATCGTACATCTTGTTTCCGTCGGTATCGTCACCTATAAGAGAAACGTTACATAAGCCAAAAGGTGGCATTTCAAATTGCAAATATACGACTATATGGCAATCTCCGTTAAGCACCCACGTATTATCAACAGGCTCACCGTCAACTTGAACGTCGTAAACCATCTGTAAAATTGACTCGTCGCCTTCAGAAATTGCTAAAAGAACGTCGATTATACTAGTTCCTACAGGCAATTCAAGGCTCATTGCAACCGTGTCAGCGCCATTAACGTTAAGTTGATATGTTACGGTAGCAATGTCTAAACCCTCAATAAGAGTAATTTCAATCGTTCCGTCAGTATAAACCTCTGCACCAGTGTTTACGAGTTCGCCGTTAAATCTTAAGGTATCTATCTTGCCGTAGATAATATTTTGAACGCCAAATACGTCTATAAGCCAATCTTCTACGTTTAAACCTCTTTCTCTAGTTAACGTTCTATCAACAATCACGTTGCCGTCGCAATCTTTTATAATAAGGTTAACTTCTACGGTTTCGTTGTTTAAAAGCACTATTTCGATAGTTCCGTTTTCGTCAATTTGCGTATGGTAAGGGGTAACGTTACCATTAAAACTTATAACGTCTATTTTGCCGTAAACTATTTCGTTAACATTAAAGATTTCAACTACCCATTCTTCTATGGTTAATCCTATTTCGCCCGTTAAACTTCTGTCAAATATAACGCTACCATCGTAGTTTTTAACTACAAGTTTTACCTCGCATTCTTCTACAAGTACCGTATTGAGTAAAACTACGACAACACAGTTTTTTTCATATATTTGATAATGCTCGCCTACCACTTTCCCATTTACGGTAAACTGCTCAAAATAACGGAAATATTCATCGTAAATACGGTAATAGTTTAAAAGTAAACTTTGAACGGTTGCACTCCTTTTTGCAGTCATACTTTCGTTATAAACCACGTTTCCGTTCGCATCTTTTACAATCATTGTAGTTTCTATTAAGTTTGTAATAGGTTGACTTACTACAAGATTAAGCACGCAATCAGTAATAAGGTTAGAAGAAAAATCACAGTCTTCAGTTTCAGTATACAAATCGATATACATATCAGTTACGTAAGACAATTCTTCTTCAGTAAATAAGAATTTTTCTTTAAGTACGTATCTAACCGTAGTATATTTCAATATACGAGTTACGTCCTGAAGTAAAACTTCTCCTTCTTCATTTACTATTCGTAAACCAACGTCGCTTATATTATCCCTAAATCTGAGCGTCTTCAACACTAACTCTACTTGGCAGTCCTCTTGAAGAGTCCAATTTCCACCAAGTACAGAACTCCCTTCAACTAAAAAGTCTTTCAAGTCATTGATAAAGCGATCGTGAGTTCCTTCTGGGCAGTATGCTCTAATAACATCCTCATAACCTAAGCCCTTTAAAACTTGCCTTTGTCCATGCCAATCTCTAGTACCGTCTGCGTATTGATATGTCAAACTAACGGTAATATATTCCTCTTCAGGATCTTCGTTTCCACCTGACTCACTATTTGATTCGCTCTCGGTAGTAGTTTCAGATTCGCTTTCTACCTCCGATGTAGTTTCGGATTCGATTTCGCTTTCTACCTCTGAACTTGGCGTAGAGTCGATTTCACTCTCTACCTCTGAACTTGGCGTAGAGTCGATTTCACTTTCTACCTCTGAACCAGTTGTAGATTCGATTTCACTCTCTACCTCGCTTGTATTTTCCGAAGCCGTTTCAGATTCGATTTCGCTCTCTACCTCTGACGTTGCTCCGTTTGAAATAGAAACGCTCTCGTTAAATGATTCTTCTGATTGCTCTTCAGAGAGAACTTCCGATTGCTGTGTAGATTGCTTGTCGCTATCGTCTTTGCTACTTTTTGTAGGCTTTTTGCACGCTACAACGAAAAGTGACAAAATCATTATAAACGAAAGCATAACGATAAGTTTTTTCTTCATTTTAATCTCCTTAAAATTTTTTATTCTTCAACGGAGGAGGCCTCGTCCTTAGGCGTTGTCTCGTTTTTTGGCTTTGCCGTTGCTATTTTTACTATAAAAAGTACGAGCATTGCAATCGCTATTGCAAACAACACGTAAATAATGATATCAACGTATTCTCCCACTAAAAACGTGAGCAAAGTTATTATACTACCTGCTATTAAATTGCCCACTGCAATAGGAAGAACCGATTCTTTAAACTTAAGCCCCAAAAATACTGCTATTGCAGTACCCGTCCAAACTCCAGTTACTGGGAAAGGCACTGCTACGAAGATAAAAAGGCTGAGCATCATAATCTTCTTTGCCTCTTTTTCAGCAGAACCATTAGTTTTTTGGGCTATCTTTTGAGCCTTTTCATTGAATATAGCCTCGATTTTCTCTATGAGTTTTCTTATAAATCTTATCTTTTTCAAAAGATTGAAAATAGGTATAAGCAAGAAAAATACTGCTATCGAAACTATGGTAGAGCCTAGATAAGCAATGCCTGCCGTTTGCCAAAGTTTAAGCCCAAAAAGACCTGTTCCAATAGGAATTGCCCCTTTTAATTCAATTAAAGGAAACATTGCAACGAACAGCGTTGCTATGTATTCGCTTTTGAAAACGTCTAATAAAAATTTGCCAAGTACCTCGGTCATAAATCTGCTCCGAAAAAATTTTAAAATTATACCTTTCTTTACTTGAAATATATTTAAATTTTATTTAAAATATATTAGTACATTGTTAGTATACCAAATATAGACTTGTTTGTCAACGGAGATATTATGAATTTACAACAACTTATGTCTAAAACCCGTAGGGCGATAGACCAATACAATATGATAGAAGAGGGCGATAAAATTGCCGTAGGGCTTTCTGGTGGAAAAGACAGTATGGCTCTTTTATACACTTTGGCTGGGCTTCGCCGTTTTTATCCTAAAAAATTTGAACTCGTCGCAATTACCGTAGATATGGGCTTGGGACTTGATGAAGACGAAGTAGACGCAGTGAGAAAGGTTTGTCAAGAGTTAGACGTTCATTATCACGTCGAAAAGACGCAAATCGGCGAGGTCGTTTTCGAGGTTAGAAAGGAATCTAACCCTTGCAGTCTTTGTGCCAATATGCGAAGAGGTGCTTTAAACAGTGCGGCATCCTCTCTCGGCTGTAACAAAGTTGCTTTAGGTCATCACGCAGACGACCTTATAGAAACTATGTTTCTGTGCCTTTTCTACGAGGCGAGATTTTCTACCTTTTCGCCTGTTACAAGGCTAACCAGACAAAAGATTACGGTTATTCGCCCAATGATATATTTAAGAGAAATGGAAATTATTGGGTTTACTAAAGATAAGCCAATTATTCACAACCCTTGCCCTGCCGATAAAAATACCCGTAGAGAATATATTAAATCGGTGCTTAAAGACCTTGAAAAAGACAATAAAAAACTTCGTGAAAACGTTTTAGGGGCTATAACTCATCCCGAAAGAAATAACCTTTTCGACGACCAAATCTTGCCAGATTTTGAACAAGAGGACGTTTAAAAAATAAATTTGGCTAAAAATTTTTAAAAATTTAGCATTTTTCGACAAATTTTTCGATATCGCTTTATTTTTTAAATTGCATTTGTTATAATATGATAAAGTGTGGCAAATCCAGTCAAAACTGAAGATTTAACCATATAATATTTTAGGAGGAACGATAATGAAAAAATTTATCAGCTTTTTGCTCATAGTCATGATGGCGTTGTCTCTTTGTAGCTGTGGGCTTTTGGGTGGCGGTGTTAAAGAACTCTCACTTAAACAAG
>JAFVSF010000018.1 GCA_017503885.1 Clostridia bacterium | reverse complement strand
TCTTACAAATTTCGCACTGTCGCAAATTGCATTAAAGGTTTTTTGCTTTCTGTCAGCATTAGTTGAGAAAATTGAAACGTACACCTTAGCATATTTTAAATCGTTAGTAACGTCTACTTCTAATATGCTAAACATTTCAGTAATATCGTGATTTTTAACCTTGTTTTTTAAAATATCATAAATTTCTTTTTGAAATTCACTATTTAATCTTTGTTCTCTTTTAACTTTCATATTAAACTCCTACTGCACTATTGGGCATAGTTATTTAAAACTGCCGACATTATTTATTGTCGGCAGTTTAACGTTTGTTTATTAAACAGGCTTTACTTCGATTATATAACTTTCGATAAAGTCTCCAACCTTAATATCGTTGAAGTTTTCAATAGAAATACCACATTCAAAGCCTTGTGACACTTCCTTAACGTCATCTTTAAAACGCTTGAGTTGATTTACATTACCTTCACAAATCATTACGTCATCACGGTAAATACGAAGTTTACTATTTCTAACAATCTTACCCTCGGTAACGTAACCACCGGCTACCATACCAACACCAGTAATCTTAAACGTCTGGCGAACTTCAACCTTACCCATGTAAATTTCTTGAGTCTTAGGAGCAACCATACCTTTCATAGCGTTGGTAACGTCATCAATAGCCTCGTAAATTATTCTATAAAGTTTAACGTCAACCTTGCTTCTTTCTGCTAACGCCTTTGCCTTAGTATCAGGACGAACGTTGAAACCGATTATAATTGCATTAGATGAATCTGCAAGCATTACGTCAGTTTCGTTAATAGCACCAACAGCCGAGTGGATAACGTTTACTTTTACCTCTTCGTTAGAAAGTTCTAAAAGTGATTGTTTTACAGCCTCAACAGAACCTTGAACGTCTGCTTTGATAAGAAGATTGAGTACTTTAAGGTTGCCGTCTGAAATCTTAGAGAACAAGTCGTCTAAGGTAACCTTTTGGGATTGCTTAATCATCTCTTCTCTTTCTCTATTCTTTCTTTCTTGAGCAACAAGTTTAGAAAGTTTATCTTGTTCAACTGCATAGAGTGAATCACCTGCGTTTGGAACTTCATCTAAACCAAGAATTGATACTGCCATTGAAGGACCTGCCTCTTTTACAGTTCTTCCCTTGTCGTCTATCATTGCTCTAACTCTACCGGTAATCGTACCTGCAACGAGGTTATCACCAGTCTTTAAAGTACCGTTTTGAATAAGAACAGTAGCAACTGGACCTTTACCCTTATCGAGTTTTGCTTCTACGATAACGCCTTTAGCCTTTCTATTTGGGTTTGCCTTAAGTTCTTTAACTTCAGCAGTTAAAAGTATAGTTTCCATAAGTTCATCCATACCCATACCAGTTTTTGCTGAAACAGGAACTAAAGCAACGTCGCCACCCCATTCTTCAATGAGAACAGATTGCTCGGCAAGTTGTTGTTTAACTCTTTCCAAGTTGGATTGAGGCTTATCCATTTTATTCGCAGCAACGATTATTGAAACGCCAGCAGCTTGAGCGTGGTGAATTGCCTCGATGGTTTGTGGCATTATTCCGTCGTCACCTGCTATAACGATAATAGCGATATCGGTAACTTGAGCACCTCTTGCTCTCATTGCAGTGAACGCTGCGTGACCTGGAGTGTCAAGGAAGGTAATCTTCTCACCGTTTACAGTAACCGTATATGCACCGATATGTTGAGTAATACCACCAGCTTCTCCGTCTGCAACGTTTGCATTTCTAATTCTATCAAGAAGTGACGTTTTACCATGGTCAACGTGTCCCATTACAGTAACAACAGGTGCTCTCTTTTCGAGATTTTCAGCACTATCTACAAAGTCAAACGCTTCATTTAATACGTCTTCAGCAGTTTTATCTAACTTAAGTTCAAGTTCTATACCAAGGTCAGCAGCAATAACGGCAGCCGTATCGTAATCAACGGAGTCGTTTATCGTCTTCATAATACCTTCTTTGAAAAGCTTTTTAGTAATCTCGATTGCTGTTATGCCAAGTTTTTCAGAAAGTTCTTTAAGAGGAATAATCTCTTTATTGATAACTGCTTTTTCAATCTTGATTGTTTGAACTTGCTCGTCTTGTTTTTTATCCTTTTTGGTTCTAAGTTTTCTGTAACCGGTCTTGTTTTCATCAAAGTCTTCAACGCTTACTTGACCTTTACTTAAACTCTTTTTATTGATAACTTTCTTATCGTCGTAATTCTTTTCAGTGCCCTTTTTCTTATTTCCAAAATTCTTACCACTATCCTTTGGAACAAAGGTAACTTCAACAGGCTTTTTAGGCATTATACCTAAGCCACCGGCAGGCTTTTGTTGTGGTCTAGCACCTTGTTGAGCATTTTGTTTTCTTTCTTGAGGCGAAAACTCTCTCTTTTGAGCTGGCTTGCCATCTTTATTAAAAGGTTTTCTCTCTCTATCGTTTCTAGGCTCGTATACTCTTGGTTGTTGGCTAGGAAGTTTTACGAGGTCGGGATCCTCGCCTCTTGCAATAGCCTCTTTTCTCTTTTGCTCAAGAATTTTTGCTCTTGCCTCTGCTAAAGCTCTTGCTTGTGCATCCTCAATAGCCTTCTTTCTAGCTTCTTTTAAAGCCTTTTCATCCATTACTACTGGAGTAGGTTCTTCCTTTGCGGGTTCAGGACTAACCTCAACTTTAGGCTCTTCTTTCTTAGGTTCTTCAATAACTTTTGGCTCTTCATTAGAAGTTTCAACCACATTAGCAACAGGTTCTGTTGCCAATTCTTCTACAGGTTCTGCTTTGGTCTTAGTTGATTTTTTAGTCTTTCCAACTTTAGTTGTTTCTTCTGCTTTTAAAACCTCTGCTTCAACTTCTACTACAGGCTCTTGAACGGCATTTTGCTTTTCAACTTCAGCAATTTCAGCCTCAACTTGAGCACGAACAATCGCCTCGTTTTTAGCCTTAATTTCCTTTTCTTTAGTAGAAATCTTTTTAGTTATAAAATGCGATTTTGACTTAATCTGTTTAAGTTTTTCCTTAACAGAATCAATTTCACCCATGATAGAACTAATCTTTTTTAAATTTTTTAAAGTATCTTTTTCTTTAATGTCTTCTCTTCTTTCTTCGATATTACTCATTTCTGCCTCCCGAAATCTCTTCTAAATCTTCTCCCGCGTTTGAGATTATTGCCTTTGCAAGTTCACTGTCTAAAATGGCAACTAACTTACAATTTTCTTTGTCCATCATATCTTCAATAGTAAACGTTTTGGTTTTATACAATGGACAAAAAAATCTTTCGGATAATTTTTCTGCTTCTTTTATTGCGTTGGGTGACGCACTGTGACAAATTAGCAACAGTTCAACGCCCTTTTTTACGGTTTTTATTGCGTTAAGCCCTGCTTTGAACTTGCCTGCACGCCTTGCAAACCCAACGTACGTGTATATTTTATTGTTTTGCAAGGAGTTCCTCCTCAATGGCGTCGTACACTTCTTGTGGCACTTGGATAGAAAATACTCTATCTAAAAACTTTGCTTTTTTAAGTTTTTTAGCACATTCTGCCTTTTTACAAATATACGCACCTCTTCCGTTTGCCTTGCCGGTAGTATCAATCGATATATTGCCTTCTTTGTCTTTTACAATACGAAGTAAGTCTTTTTTATCAAATTCTTCTCTACAAGCAACGCAAGTTCTTACAGGTTGTCTTTTCTCTGCCATACGTTCACCGAAAATATTTTATTATTCGCCTAAACCTTCTTCTTTTAAAGCGTCTTCTTCGTGGCGAGCTTTAGATTCACTCTTAACGTCAATCTTCCAACCAGTAAGACGTGCAGCAAGTCTAGCATTTTGACCATCTTTACGGATAGCAAGTGAAAGCTTATCGTCTGGAACAACAACCCTTGCAACCTTTTCGCCTTCTAATGCACTAACTTTTAATACCTTTTCAGGAGAAAGTGCTTTTGCGATAAATTCAAGTGGATCTTCACTCCAAGGAATTATATCAATCTTTTCGCCACCGAGTTCTTTTACAACCTCGTTAACTCTCATACCCTTGTTACCTACGCATGCGCCAACTGCATCTACGTTAGGATCATTACTATAAATTGCAATTTTTGTTCTTTGACCAGCTTCTCTTGAAATAGCCTTAACAGAAATAATGCCTTGAGTCATTTCAGGTACAACGTTTTCAAAGAGTTTCTTTACAAGACCGGGTGCTGTTCTAGAAACGAGAATTTGAGCGTTTTTACCCATACTTCTAACCTTTTTAACGTAAACCATAAGTTTGTCGTTAACGTTATAAGACTCGGTAGTAACTTGATCTTGAGGAAGCATCAACGCCTCGATTTCGCCTGCACCGATTTCAACGTAAACGTTCTTGTCTTCAATTCTTCTAACCGTACAAGCTTTGATTTCATTTTCCTTATCTTCAAATTCAGCCAAGGTATTGTCTCTTTCAGTCTCTCTTATCTTTTGTAAAACAACTTGTTTAGCAGTTTGTGCTGCAATTCTACCAAACTCCTTAGGCGTAAACTCGATTTTAGCAGTATCGCCGAGTTTATAAGACTTTTTAATTGCCTTTGCGTCTTCAAGCGAAATTTCATTATCAAAGTCTACAACTTCTAAAACTACAGTTTTTACAGCATAGAATTTTACTGATTTTTTCTCTGGGTTAAGGTCAAGAATAACGTCACTGTTGTCGCCAGTATGCTTTTTATATGCACAAACAAGTGCGTTTTTTAAAGTTTCAAGTAAAAGCTCTTGCTTTATACCCTTTTGCATTTCAAGATCTTCAATCGCTTGAAAGAAATCTTTGTTAATCATCTTCGTTCTCCTTATTTTCAATCGAATTTTACTGCTTCGTTGATTTTAGCAATACGGACGAGAGGTAATTTTATCTGTTCTTCCCCGTCCTCAATAACGACGTTGTTACCGTCATAATCTACAAGTTTACATTCAAAATACTTTTTACCCTTTAAAGGAGCAAAGAGTTTAATTTCTACGTCACAACCTATACGCTTTTGAAAATCTCTATCCGTCTTTAAAGGTCTATCTAACCCTGGACTAGAAACGTTTAAAGTGTAAGATGCTCCGAAAGAAGGGTCGAAATCGTCTAAAATAGGATCGATTGCATTGTGGAATTTTTCACAAGTGTCAAGATCAACCCCATCTTCAGTGTCGATATACACCGTAAGATACGGATTTTTCGTTACTTTTGCTTCAACTTCAACTATTTCAATACCCATAGCAGTAGCAGTTGGCAAAAGCGTAGACGTTATTTCTTCAACGCTTTTAAACTTCATAAATCCTCCTTATAAAAATTTGAGAGCGAACAAGTCGCTCTCAAATACAAGTAAATCATATTCAGCATTCATATAATAACATATTATATGTTATTTTGCAACTGTTTTAACCTAAATTGGCAAACTTTTTTTAATTGCAACGAGTTCTAATAAAAGTTTTGCTGTTGCGTGAGCGTCGGAAAGGGCTCTATGATGTAAAAATTCTATTCCAAAGTGTCCACAAACGGTATTAAGTTTATAGTTTTTCATACCTTTTAACACTTCTCTTGAAAAAGCAAGCGTATCAATGCCCTCGTTTTTAAAGACGTAGCCAGACTCTTTTGACATAAATTTTATAAATTTATAGTCAAATTCTATGTTATGAGCAACGATATACGCTCCATCAACGTATTTAAACAAGTCTGGAACAACCTTATCAAAAGACGGTGCATCTTTTACCATTTCATCATCAATACCCGTAAGGTTTGTAATTTCTTGACTAATTTTAACGCCTGGGTTTACGAGCGTTTGAAATTTATCAACTATTTTGCCATCAACAATTTTAACAGCACCTATTTCCGTTATTTTATCGCCCTCGGTATAATGCACACCCGTCGTTTCAATATCCAATACAACGAACGTTTTACCTATCATACAAGGCTCTACTGCCCTTTCAGTTGAAAAGAGGAAACTCTGTGTTGCCTCAACTATCGGTTCGGGAAAAACAACCGAATATTCGGAAGGAACGGATTTACTCTCTCTTTCAACGGGCTTAAAGTCTGTTGGCAATTCACAGTAAGATAAGTCGTCTATTTTATAGCTTGGCATACCGTTGAAAGAACTGAGTTCTCCCCTAACGATTATCTGTGAACCGACGTTTATTTTCTCCATTTTCTTTTCTTTTTCTTTCGTTAAAAACACTTTACCCGAAATAATTCCAGTTGAATCGTCGATTTCCAATATATAAAAAGGTTTACCTTTTTTGGTCTCTTTTTGATTTATTGCAACAATTTTACCTGCAAAAGTAACAGTGCCGTTTACAAGTTCAGCATCTGCGATATAAATTGCTCTGCCGTTTATTTCTTCGCCCCAAAGTTTAACAACGTCGTTTACGTCAAAACTTCTACACTTTATAGTTTCATAATCAGCCGTGTTAACCTTTTCCTTTAAAATTGAAACGTCAGACCTAGTTTTTCCAGTATCTTTGATTTTTCCTTTAAATTTACCACAAAAACACTCTTCTAAATGAGCAGATATATCGTCTAAAACGTCGTTATCATAAAAATATCCGTAAATATCACTATCAAGACTTAACGTGTATTCCCCAACGCCTGCTACGTTTAAAAAGGATACGTCCTCAAGTTTTACAGAGTGAGCAACCGACATATGATCCGAAAGAAGATAAGCAATAATTTCCCTTGAAACAAGTTCGCCGTCAGCCACAATTTTAGTAACGTTTATCGTTACGTTTGTAAAAAATCTTGGAATAACTGACCTTATTTTGTCTAGAATCAACTTTCTAGACTCCAAATAAACGGCTTTGTCACAAATAAATTCAAAGGTTGCGTTTCCACTTTTTGAAAGTATTATATTTTTAATTTTTAAATTAGCGAGCTCGGGAGAAAGACTCCTAAGTTCTAATAAAACGTTAGTCGACAAGTTTACGTATTTCCTTTATAAATTCTTCTTCAGCTACTGCAAATGGAACTTTTTTATAAATTTCTCCATTTTTAAAAAATGCACAAATGCCACCACCACCGGCAATACCTAAATCACAGTCCTTTGCTTCGCCTGGACCGTTTACAACACACCCCATAACGGCAATTTTAAGTGGTTTTTTTATATTTGCCGTCAATTCTTCAACTTTATTTGCAAGAGCAATACTATTGTATTCAGTTCTACCACAAGTTGGGCAAGATATAACTTCAACGAAATTTTTATCTAAACCACAACTTCTAAGTATACGTTTTGCAACTATAATTTCATTTCTAGGATGAGCAGTTAAAGATACTCTTATCGTATCGCCAATTCCATCTAACAAAAGACTTCCTATGCCGATACTGCTCTTTACTGTACCCATATTATCAGTACCTGCTTCTGTAACGCCAACGTGGAGAGGATAATCGGTTTTACTATGTAAATATCTATAGGTTGCAACGGTTAAAGGCACACTACTTGCTTTTGCCGAAATCACTATATCTTCAACACCATGCTTTTCTAAAATGGAAACGTTTTTAAGAGCACTTTCAGCAAGCGAAATTTCATTCTTTCCGTATTTTGCAAGAATCTCTTTTTCAACGCTACCACTATTAGACCCAACTCTTACGCAAACACCGTTTGCCTTAATCGCCCTTGCAACTTCTGCAACGTTATTTTCAGAACCTATATTGCCTGGATTAATTCTAATTTTGTCAACGCCTCCGTCTATTGCACCAAGGGCGTACTTGTAATTAAAATGAATATCTGCAACGAGTGGAATTGAAATTTGCTTTTTAATTTCTTTAATTGCTTTTACGTCTTCCTCATCTTTTACAGAAACTCTTATAACGTCGCAACCGAGAAGTTCCAATTCTTTAATTTGCTCGACAACTTCAGCGATTTTAGAGGTTTTTACGTTTACCATAGACTGAATAAGTATAGGATTTTCTCCCCCTAAAAGCCTATTACCTAGTTTTACGATTTTACTCATTTTCTTCCCTCACGTTCATTTCGTAAATATATCTAAGCCCGTTTAACGTTAACAATGGTTCGTAGTAATCTATGTTTTTTGTCTCTTTGAAAATAACTTTACCAAGACCACCAGTTGCAATAACTTTTGTATCTGGTCTTTTAAGTTCTTGCTTTATCTTGTCGATAATATTGTCAACAAGCCCTGAAAAGCCAAAAATTATACCAGACTGCATACAAGTAACCGTATTTTTGCCGATAACACTCTTTGGTCTTTCAAGTTCTATTCTTGGTAAATTTGCCGTGCTATTAGTAAGCGAATCAAGTGCCGATTTAATACCTGGCGAGATGACAACGCCTACAAGTTCACCCTTTTCGTTTATAATGTCAAAAGTAGTTGCAGTACCAAAATCTATTGCTATAATAGGCGTACCTACACCAAGTTTTTTAATTGCACTAACGCTATCCACGATTACGTCAGAGCCAACCTCTTTTGGATTATCAGTTTTAATGTTTAAACCAGTTTTAACCCCTGGACCAACGATTAAAGGTGTTACGCCCAAATAATCCCTACACATATGCTCCATAGTATAATTAAGCGATGGTATAACCGACGACATAATTACGCCTTTAATTGATTTTTTAGAGATGCCTGCCTCTCTAAGCAAATCTCTTACAATAACACCGTATTCGTCGCTTGTCGCATCTCTTTTAGAGGTTACACGGAAAGTAGCTTTAACCTCGACACCATCAAAGATAGCGTATTTTATATTTGAATTTCCTATATCAATACAAAAAATCATAACCCTTTTTGCATCCTTTTAAATATTCTAACGTAAATTGGTGCTAAAACAGCAGCACCTACTACTTCTGCTACAAAATTGATAGAAATAATTACGGTAAACACCATTGCAATAGTTGAAGAGTTAAATACCCACATCATAAAAATTGTACAAACCGTATTAGTTAAAATTCCAAAAACCCCTGCAAGCGAGCAAGGTAAAATCTCTTTTAAAAAGTCACTTTTAGTGTCTT
>JAFVSF010000258.1 GCA_017503885.1 Clostridia bacterium | reverse complement strand
GCAAGGAGTTCTTTATACTTTTCGTGGGCTTTAGGGAAGAATACACACTCTATTGCACCATAGAAATCTTCTACCGTAACAAAACTCATAAACGTGCCAGATTTCGTAGCCTTTTTCTCTGCTGAAGTGATTATTCCACCGAAGTATACCTGCATATCGTTTTTTACGTCGGTATAGGTTACGTTGCCATCCTCATCTTCTTCTTGGTTTGCGAGCATTTGAGTTGTAAACGTACAGTCTTTAAATCTATCTCTAAAACCATCTAAAGGATGCCCAGAAAGATATACGCCCGTAACGCTCTTTTCAAGCGAAAGTTTGGTTTTGCTATCGTATTCTTTAAGGTTAGGGTAGTTTACAGTAAAAGTCGTATCTTCTTCAAGAATATCTCCAAACAAGCTCATTTGGTTGCTTTCTCTTTGCTTTGCAATGATTGAAACTCTATCGATTAGGTCGCTTGAGATACCTATGAGTTGAGTTCTCGTTTTGCCGAATTGGTCGAATGCTCCTGCATAAATTAAGTTTTCAACTAATCGCTTGTTTAAAACCTTGCTTTCGCAACGAGAGATAAAATTTTCAAACGAGGTGTAATCTCCGTGAGCCTTTCTCTCTGCGACTATTGAATCGATTGCAGTAAGACCAATACCTTTTATCGCTGCCAAACCATAACGTATTTTATTGTTCTTAACGCTGAAATATCCAACGCTTTGATTGATATCTGGTGGTAAAACCTCAATTCCCTCTTCTTTTGCGTAAGAAAGATAGTTTTGTATTTCATCAATTTTATCTATTCTGTTATTTAAAACAGACGTTAAAAATTCAGGTTCGTAGTAGGTTTTAAGGTAGGCAGTTTGGTACGTTACCAAAGAGTATGCCGCTGCGTGGGACTTGTTGAACGCATATTTAGCAAAATCTTTCATTTCGCCCCAGACTTTTTTAGCAACGTCTTCAGGAACGCCACGTTTTAAACAACCGTCAATGGCTTTAGAAACCTTGCCGTGTTTATCGACTTGCTCCTCTCTGCCGTGTATAAATACGACCTCTTCTTTTACCATTGCCTCTACTTGTTTTTTACCCATCATACGTCGTACGTTGTCGGCTTGACCTAAGGTGTAGCCTGCAAGAGATTGAACGATTTTCATAACTTGCTCTTGGTAAACGATACATCCGTATGTTTGTTTTAAAATTGGTTCAAGTAGTGGGTGGTCGTATTTAATTAAATGAGGGTTATGCTTGTATTTTACGAACTTAGGAATTGAGTCCATAGGTCCTGGTCGATAAAGCGACACGGCTGCAACTATATCTTCTAAACACGTTGGTTTTAATTCTCTCAAGAACTTTTGGAAACCGGCAGATTCTATTTGGAATATAGCCTTTGTGTTACCAGTTGATATAAGTTCAAAAACCTTAGGGTCGTCGTAGTTAGATTTGTCAAAATCTATTTCTACGCCGTGATTTTCCTTTACGTAATCTATAGCCATCTTGATATCGGATAAGTTTCGAAGACCTAAAAAGTCCATTTTTAAAAATCCGAGATGTTCAAGTTCAACGCCAGTATATTGGCTAGTTATATCGTCGCCGTTTCTGCCAAGTGGCATATGTCTATCTAATATGTCAGCGCCAATTATAACACCACAAGCGTGTGTACTTGCTTGGCGAGGGGAGTCCTCAAGTTTCATTGCAATATCTGCAACTCTTTTAATTTCGCTCTCTTCGTTATACATTTGCATAAGTTCAGGCACGGAGAAGTCTACGCCGTAGTCTTTTGCACCCTCTTTTGGATGATATTGACCGAACACCTTCATTAAAATATTTGGTCTTTTAAGGTCGAACTCATCACCTTTTGCATTTTTTCTAACGAGTTTGTTAGGAATAGTTTTAGAAACCCTATCTGCTTCAGCGTAGGGAAGTTTTAGAACTCTAGCTACGTCTTTTACTGCGTTTTTTGCAGCCATAGTTCCAAAAGTAACTATTTTACACACACGGTTTTCGCCGTATTTGCGTTTTACGTACTCGATAACCTCTTGACGCCTACTATCTTCAAAGTCTACGTCAAAGTCGGGGGCAGAAACTCTTTCAGGGTTTAAGAAACGCTCGAAGTAAAGGTCGTATTTAAGAGGGTCTATGTTGGTAATGCCTATGAGGTAAGCAACGATAGAACCTGCACCCGAGCCTCTTCCAGGCCCTACGGAAATACCCATATTTCTAGCAGCGTTAATATAGTCCCAAACGATAAGGAAGTATTCTACGAAACCTTGCTTTTCGATAACTGCAAGTTCACTTTCAACTCTATCTCGAATTTCTTTAGTTTCTTGTCCGTATTTTTTGGCTATTCCTTTATCGATAAGCCCCCTCAAATAAACGATAGGCTCTTCGCCAGTTTCAGGGTAGTAGTGAGGGAACATATAATTACCGTAAACAAAAGAGAAGTTGCATTTTCCCACTACTTCCATAGTGTTGTCAATCGCCTCTTGGTCTTCTGGGAAGAGGGCACGCATTTCTTCTTCTGTTTTTAGGTAAAACTCATCGTTAGAAAATCTTAGTCTTTTTGGATCGTCGTAATCTGCACCCATTTGAACGCACATTAAAACGTCTTGGCTCATTGCGTCGGATTTTTCAACGTAATGCACGTCGTTTGTTGCAACGAGTTTTATATCGTACTTTTTAGAATAAAGTCTTAAATATCTATTGACCTCTATTTGCTCTGGAAGGTTGTGGTTTTGAAGTTCAAGATAGAAATCTTCTCCAAATACCCTCTTAAACCACTGAACGAGCCTTTCTGCCTCTTCAAAATCTCTGTTTAAAATGGCTTGAGGAATATCTCCTGCAAGGCACGCTGAAAGGCAAACCAAGCCCTCGTGATGTTCTTCTAAAGTTTTAAGGTCTATTCTAGGCTTATAATAATAACCGTCTCTAAACGCTATAGCGTTTAATCTTGCTATATTTTTATAACCTGTTTCATCTTTGCATAGTAAAACTAAGTGGTTAAGTTTTGTCTTGCCACTTTTTACATTCAAATCATCGCACACGTAAAATTCTGTGCCGATAATCGCTTTTATATCGTTTTTTTCGCACGCATCAAAAAATGCAACTGCACCGTACATATTGCCGTGGTCGGTTATTGCTAATGCTGGCATACCTAATTCTTTTGCTCTTTTAGTTATTACTGCAATTCTTGCAGCACCGTCTAAAATGCTATATTCGGTATGTACGTGTAAATGAACGAAATTTGACATATCTTCCTTTATTTATGGACTAGTCCATAAAATATATTATAATCGTATTTTGAACGTATATGTATTCGGGTTTAATACGCACGTAATCTTCCGTTAAATCCAAATACTTTCTAACGAATTTTATTCTATCTGCATATTTTTGCGTAAAGTCTTCGTTAAATTTGTTTTTAAAATCAGCAAGTAAAAAGCCGTCGTCTTTTCTAAGGTTGAGCATAATATACTCAAACTCTCTCTCGTCGCCCTCTATTTCCTCGCTAAAAATTTCGGCAACTCTGCCTCTTAAAATGCAAGCAGTGTATTCATCAATTTTTTCGGTGTTTGTAAAACGCCTCTCTTTTATGAACGAAGATGCAGAAACGCCAAAACCTATATATTCTCCTCTTTGCCAATAGTTTAAGTTGTGTCTAGACTTAAATCCGTCCTTTGCAAAGTTGGAAACTTCGTATCTTTTAAAGCCGTTTTCTTCTAAATATTTTCTTGCAAAGTCGTAAAGTTCGGCAGTTTCATCTTCAGAGGGGAGGTCGCCGTTTAAATATTTGCCAAACATAGGCGTTCCCTCTTCGGGTTTTAAAGCGTATGCCGAAATATGACTTGCTCCACCTTGCACAGCAAGGTCTATAGTATCTTTAACGTCACTTTCAGTTTGATTTTCAAGACCTATCATAACGTCAACGCTTAAATTTTCGCCTTTTAAAAGTTTGGTTGCAAGTAAAAAATCTTCACGGTTATGAATTCTATTAAGTTTTGCAAGCATTTTGTCATCGGCAGACTGAAGACCAACGCTAAAACGGTTTATACCGACTTTTTTATAAGCCTTTACCTTTTCTTCAGAAAGCGTACCTGGGTTAATTTCTATAGTTATTTCGCAATCTTTAGAGAGAGTATAAAAGTTTTTAATTTGTCTTAAAATGCCTACGATATATTTTTCATCTACGAAAGACGGAGTTCCGCCACCTAGATAAATTGTGTCGAAAACGTAGTCTTTGAGACTTTCAGCCCTTGCTTTTATCTCTTTATAAAGGCAAGCGAAATATATATCTGCTTTTGAAATTTCTCTTGGGTAAGATGCAAAGTCGCAGTATGTACATTTGCTCTTACAAAAGGGTATATGAACGTAAATTCCACTCATAGTATATTCCTTTGCAATCGGAGATTGCATAGTTTATAATACAAGAAGTTGAAAACTTGCTTGCAAGGGTTTGAAACTTCGCCGTGTTTCAAACTTGAAGTGTAAAAACAGCAGTTTTTACAGCAAAACGAGAGTTTTGCAAAGATTTTGCAAACAGCAAAAGATTTAACTTCCTATAGTTTATATTAATTGCTGTCGCTATCGATTTTAAGAATTGACATAAACGCTTCGCTAGGTACTTCAACAGAGCCTAACTGACGCATCTTTTTCTTACCTTCTTTTTGTTTTTCCAAAAGTTTACGTTTTCTCGTGATGTCGCCACCGTAACATTTTGCTAAAACGTCTTTTCTCATTGCTTTTACAGTTTCTCTTGCAATAATTTTACCACCTACAGCAGCTTGAATAGGAATTTCAAAAAGTTGGCGAGGAATAACGTTTTTAAGCCTTTCAGCAAGGGCTCTTCCTCTTGGGTAAGCCTTGTCTTTATGAACGATTAAAGAAAGTGCGTCGCAAATTTCGCCGTTTAAAAGCATATCGAGTTTAACGAGGTGGCTTTTTTCGTAACCTGCAAGTTCGTAGTCAAATGATGCGTAACCCCTAGTTCTGCTTTTAAGTCCGTCAAAGAAATCGAAGATAATTTCGTTTAAAGGCAATTTATAATTAAGCCTTACACGGTTAGAGTCAAGATATGTCATATCGGTAAAAACACCACGCTTTTCTTGACAAAGTTCCATAATCGCTCCTACGTAATCTGGTGGAGTGAATATATTTGCCGTTATAACGGGCTCTTCGGCGTAATCTATATACGAAACGTCTGGAAATCTGCTTGGGTTATCAACAACGAGCATTTCCCCGTCGGTTTTATAAATGTGATAAGAAACTGACGGAGCAGTAGTTATAATGTCAATATCAAATTCCCTTTCTATTCTCTCTTGAATAATCTCCATATGAAGTAGACCTAAAAATCCACATCTAAAGCCAAAGCCAAAGGCGGCGGAGTTGTCTGGTTCAAACGTGAGAGACGCATCGTTTAATTTAAGTTTTAAAAGAGCCTCTTTTAAGTCGTTGAATTTAGAGCCGTCAAGTGGGTAAATACCAGAGAAAACTACTGGTTGAACTTTTTTATAGCCAGGGAGTGGCTGAGGGGCAGGGTTTAAAGAGGTTGTAATCGTATCGCCTACGGCGATATCTTCAATGCTCTTAATGCTTGCTGCAATATAACCAACTTCGCCTGCTGTAAGGGATTTTTTAGGTAAAAGACCAGGGTTGAACGTTCCAACCTCGGTAACGTCAAATTGCTTTTCGCCCATAAACGTCTTAATTTTTGTGCCTGCAGAAATAGTGCCGTCTACTATTCTTACAAAACAAATAACACCCTTAAAATTATCGTAATAAGAGTCGAAAATAAGGGCTTTTAACGGTGCGTCGTCGTCGCCCTCTGGAGGAGGAACGAGTTCAACGATTTTTTCAAGCACTTGGTCGATATTTATGCCGTTTTTAGCAGAAACTCTAGGTGCAGTCGAGCCGTCGAGACCAATTACGTCTTCAATCTCTTTAGCCGTTTCGTCTGGGCGAGCAGAGAGCAAGTCGATTTTGTTTATAACAGGCACTATTTCGAGGTTGTTGTCAAGTGCTAAATAGCAGTTTGCAAGAGTTTGTGCCTCTATGCCTTGAGTTGCGTCTACTATGAGTATTGCACCTTCGCACGCTGCGAGAGAACGAGAAACCTCGTACGTAAAGTCAACGTGTCCAGGGGTGTCGATAAGGTTAAAAATATATTCTTTTCCGTCTTTTGCTGTATAAGCCATTCTAACAGGGGTAAGTTTTATGGTGATGCCTCTTTCACGCTCTAAATCCATAGAGTCTAAAAGTTGGTCTTCCATATCCCTTTCTGCAACTTGACCAGTGAATTCCATAATACGGTCGGCAAGGGTAGACTTGCCGTGGTCGATATGTGCAACTATGCAAAAGTTTCTTAAATTTTCTTTTTTTTGTCTACTCATAAAATAAAATCCTATTGGATGGAAATTTTAAATTGCACGCAAAAAAAGTCTACGTGCATACATACGCTATTATATTATAAATAAAAAACTAAATAAAAGCAAATGTTTTAGAGTAAAAACTTGAGATGATTTATTTATAAATCACTTGACAAAAAAGAGGGTTGATTTTATAATTTAAACGTATAATTCCTACTGTTTTAGTGGGAGTTTGGAGGAGTCTTATGAAAAATAGAATTCCTAACGGACATTGGCTTATAACGAGGGCAAGTGCACACAGAGGCTTTCA
This sequence comes from Clostridia bacterium, assembly GCA_017503885.1. Lineage (GTDB taxonomy): Bacteria > Bacillota > Clostridia > Christensenellales > Borkfalkiaceae > UBA10281. Next base: position 1,004 of record JAFVSF010000258.1, on the reverse strand, counting down.
TGGAAATGGAATACCAGAAAACAGCAAGTCTGCATTTTTAAAAGCGATTGAACTGGGTTACCCAATAGAAACCGACGTTCAGCTAACCTCTGACCTCGTGCCAGTTTGCTTTCACGACGACACTCTAAATAGAATGACTGGTAAAGACGCTCGTATATGGGACGTTAGTTTTGAAGAGGTAAAAAAATTGAGGCTTGCCGATAGTGACGAGCAAATTATAACCTTTGAAGAGTTTTTGAATTTGGTTGACGGCAGAGTTCCACTTTTAATTGAAATCAAGTCTCAACCACCTCATAACGAGGACGTGGCAAAAAAAGTAATAGACCTTTTGAAAAATTATGAAGGGGAATACGTTATTCAGTCGTTTGACCCAAGGGTTATGAGGGTTATCCGTAAAATTGCCCCAACGGTAATAAGGGGACAACTTATCGAGCCTGAAAAGAACGAAAAGTTAAATCCTCTTACACATTTTATCTTGTCGAGAGGACTTATGAATTTTATGTCAAAGCCCGATTTTATAAATTACAACGCTAAATATTTACCTTTGCCAAGAAGATTGAAAAAGGGGAAAAGAGTACTTTGTTGGACTATTCAAAACGAGGTTGAAGAAGAAAAAGCATTGCCTTTCGTAGAGGGTTACGTTTTTGAAAATATAGTACCAAAACTTAAATAATCAACTTATAGGTGCGTTTTTGTTTAAATTATGGAAAAGAAACAGTTTACGGTAAGTGGTATGACCTGTTCGGCTTGTTCTGCAAGGGTAGAAAAAGCCGTATCTAAAATAGAGGGAGTATTGTCTTGCTCGGTCAATTTAATATCAGGCGTTTTAAAGGTTGAAACAAATCAAGACGTTACTCAAAAAATTCTAGAGTCCGTTCAAAGAGAAGGCTACGGAATTAAAGAGGGTGTCGAGAGGAGAAAACGCTCAAAAAGAGAAGAGTTTTTAAAAAAGAGACTTATAATTTCCCTGCCACTCGTCGTGCTACTTATGTACGTCGCAATGG
>JAFVSF010000257.1 GCA_017503885.1 Clostridia bacterium | reverse complement strand
GGGCGCGATTGGGGGGGAACGATCTTTCTCATGCCGTTTTTTCTCCTTGTTTCCAGAGCGTATCTGCCTGTTTGTGTTGATTTTATCCCCGTTTGCGTAAGCGTTATTCAACTTTCTGCCGAGCATTAAAAAAATAATGGAAAAAAACGGGAAAACAGTTGTTAAAAATGCACAGAAAATCAGATGCCGCTTTGTGCATTCAACCAAACCTTTTTGGAAAAAATAATAATACTGTTGCATGTGCAGAAAGTTTATGCTATAATCTATTTGTTGAAATGTTTCTTTACATACTCGGAGGAAAAAACACAATGAAAAGAATTCTTAGTTTGCTGTTGGTGGCGGTGATGCTTGTGGGTATGGTCGGCACCTTGGCAGGATGCGGCAAAAAGGATGCTGAGATCCGCATTTACATTGGGGACCAGATCTACGACTTCGATCCGGCACTTGCTTTTGTGGATGATAATGTCAGCCGCATTATGGGTCTCATCTTTGAGCCCCTCTTCTTGCTCGACGATGATGGAGACGTGGTCCCCGGACTTGCGGAGGATTATGAGATCATCGAAATTGTTGATATTTTTACAAATTCAAGATTTGGTGTTTTAGTCGATAAATATCTATGATTCATTAGTTGAGATTTATCATTTATATCCTTTTTTATGCCTGTTGCACGATACTTATATGGTATTTCTTTGGGTATTGCATCATATAAACCGTCAACAATTGCAAAGTATTCCCATTTTTCAATTAAATTTGAAAAATCACATAAAATCTTTCGTTTTTCTCTAATATAATCAACAACTAAAATTATATATTTACCTTTAAACTTGTTAGATTTTAACTGATAGGCTAAAACGTCGCCCTCTATATAGTCGGTGCTAAACTTATAATCACTTATTTTTCCAAGAATAGAAGATGCACTTTGCTTTTTAGGGCAAGTGTTTTTTTGCTTAAGCAAGTCTTTAACTTTTAAAAGTTCGATTTTTCGTTTTTCATATTTTTTAGATGCTGATCCATCTATAAATAAGATTTGAGTAATTGACTTGGGAATATCAACGTCTGTTTCAAAAATCTCTTTTGGCAATGAAGTATTTATTAAAATTTCAGCAACTTTATAGGCATTTTCTTTAAAAGATGATTCAATAAACGTTTTAAAAGTATTACAATTGTTTTTCTCAAACAAAATAGCATCTTTCCATATAAAAAGAGTTGTTTCTCTATCTATAAGATTTATTGCATTATCAAAAAGTTTTTTGTTATAGTAGCCGTTTTTAGCAGAATAATAAGCCAAAACAATATATGTTAAGGGAAGGTAATAGGCATACTCGTAGTCTGTCAAAAATTGTCTAATAATATTAGTATAATAATCTAATATTTGATCTATCGCCCTTTCATATTTCACGTTTTGTGATAAGAGAAGTTTAAAATCGTCCCTAATTCTGCACGTGTACTGACAACTACCGATAGCAACTCCAGTTATTTCAAAATTTGGCACGTTGTCGCTTTTTAGAAAATCAAACATTTTAACCTACTTCTTTTCAAAATCAAAAACTACTTGTCCACCAACTTCAAGTTTAAGTTTACTTTCAAATTCTTTTCCGTTTTTTGATATAAATTTCATTTTTTCGGTAAAGCCTGTTGCAAGCAACTTTTCGGCTTGACGTTTTGGCATATTAGAGCCTAAAATTTTAAAATTAATCTTAAATTTACAACCTTTTGCATATTGAGAGCAGTTATAACTATAAACCCCTCTTACAACGTCTTGACCACAAAGAGGGCATTCGCCAATTTTATCGCCATAAAATCCTGAGCCGTCGTTTGGGTCGTTTTTAAACACTTCGGCAATTTCATTTTGTGCCATCATAACGCTTTCGTTTATAGTCATTTCTCCGTGATAAACCTTTTTAAGCGCTTGACCTAATTGGCTAGTTTTATATTTATCCATCGAAATATTCATATCGACTAATTGCTCAATTAGGTATCTGCCACCGTTTTCTATTCTGTAAACGTCTTTTTTAAGTGATATATACCCACTTTTTTTAGCGTTATCTATAATTCCTGTTCTAGTTGCTTCAGTTCCCAATTCTAAGCCCTTAAATATTGCTTTATAGTCCTCTTCATCGTTTTCGTCGGCGTTTGCCTTATCTTCTTTAAAAGGATTTTTAAGGTAGTTATTAAGCGTTTCAATAGTGTAGTGTTTAGGTGGTTGAGTTTGTTTTTCTTCTGGGTGGAAGTCAACGTTTATTTTGTCGCCAACGTTTAGGTTGGGCAACATTTTATCCTTTTTGTCAGCCCCGTCGAACTTAGTCCAACCTTGATTTATAATCATTGAGCCTTTGAGTGAATAATCTTCTTTTCCACCGAGCGAAACAGTGATTTCGGACTTTTCAATTATACAGTCTTCTTCGCAAAAAACTGCTACGAAACGGCGTAAAATAGTTGAATATACAAGGTGTTCTTCTTCGTTTAAAACTCCTTTTTGAGGTATTTTATACGTTGGTGTGAGAGCCGAGTGTGATTCTATTTTACTATCGTCAAAAATCGTTTTTTTATCTTTAAAAACAATAGGATAACCTAGGTTTTTAACGTTAGAAATTATTTCTTTTATCTTACCTTTTTCGTTGGTTGCAAGATACTCGGAGTTTGTTCTTGGGTAACTTATATAACCGTTTTCGTATAGTTTTTGGGCTATTGATAAACTCTTTTCCATAGACATCTTGTGCTTTTTGCCAAGTACGTTTTGAAGTTTAGTTAAAGAGTAGAGTTTTCCAGGGTTTAGCACCTCTTTTTTAGCCTTTTTATCAGTAACAAAGGCTTCTAAAAGATTCATTCTTTGGCAACAAATTTCAGCCTTATGCTTTTCATTTTCGCCAAATTTATATTTAGAAACAAGTTCTATTTCTTCGCCACCTGTTTTAGCCTTTGATACAAGAGCATAAAAGGTTTCGGGCTTAAAGTTCTCTATTTCTACGTCTCTATCGTAAATTGCTTTAACAATAGGAACAATAACTCTTCCAACTCTTAAAAGCGTTCCTGTTTTTATAGTGGCGTATCTAGTAAGGTTTACGCCGTAAAGCCAGTCGATATAAGTCCTAGAAAAGCCCTCGTTTGCTAAATTTTGATAGTGGCTTTCTTCCTTCATTTCTGTAAGGGCTTTTTTTACCGTTTTGGGAGTTTGATCTGGTAGCCATAATCTATAAAAAGGCTTTTTAGTCTTAAGTGCATTGTCAACGCAAAGCCTAATTATAATTTCACCCTCTCTATCCGAGTCGCCTGCGTTTACAATTTTATCAACGTCTGCTCGGTTTAAAAGGTATTTTATGGTGTTAAATTGTTTGACTACTCCTTCATCGGGCTTTCCGTTGTCTGCATTTTTAAGTTTAAACTTAAATTCTCCAGGGAAACAAGGTAGGTTTGTCAAACTCCATTTTTTATTGGCAACGACTTCGCCTTGATAGTCCTCTATATCGCAAAGCGAAAATAAATGACCAAATGCCCACGTGACGATATATTCTTCATTTTCGTAGTAGCCGTTTTTCTTTTTCATTTCCCCAATTCCGGCAACTATATTTCGTGCCAAACTAGGTTTTTCAGCAATAATAGCAATCATAGTGAATAAATTTTAACATTTTAAAAATATAAAGTCAATTCATAATTGACAAATTATCGCTTGATAAAGTATAATATATATATTATATATTAAGGAAAGAGCAATGTACAAGATTTTAGAGGCAAAGACGTTAGCCGAAAATATATACGAGATGAAAATTTTTGCACCTTGGGTAGCAAAAAAATGTCTACCTGGGCAATTCGTTATATTAAGAGTTGATGAAAAAGGTGAAAGAATACCTTTAACAATTAGCGACTACGATAGAAATCTTAATAGTGTAAGCATTGTTTTTCAGGTTGTTGGTGCGTCAACTTTAAGGCTTAGCAAATTAAATGTGGGCGATAGCGTTTATGATTTTGTTGGACCACTTGGCAATCCGTCGGAAATAATAAGCAATTTTAGTGAATTTAAAAATAAGAACATAATTTTTATTGCAGGTGGCGTTGGTTCTGCACCAGTATATCCACAAGTTAAATGGCTTAGTAACAACGGTTTAAAACCAGACGTTATAATAGGAGCAAGAACTAAAGATTTGCTTATTTTAACCGAAGAAACTAGGGCTATTTGTAACAATCTCTATATAGCAACTGACGATGGTAGTTTTGGTTTTAACGGAAGAGTTACTGATATGCTTACAAGTCTTGTTAATAGTGGTAAAAAATACGACCTTTGCGTAGCAATAGGCCCTGTTATTATGATGAAATTTGTAAGTTTACTTACAAAGACGTTAAATATACCAACGATAGTTAGTATGAATCCTATTATGGTAGACGGTACTGGTATGTGTGGGGCTTGTAGAGTTACTGTTGGTAGCGAAGTTAAATTTGCATGTGTTGACGGTCCTGAATTTGACGGACATTTGGTCGATTTTGACGAAGCGATAAAAAGGCAAACACTTTATAAAACCTTTGAAGGCAGAGCGTATTTAAAAGAAAAAGAAGGCGATACCCATCACGGTGGTTGTGGCTTTTGTGGAGGGGAAAATGACTGATTTGTTAAAGCGAGTTCCCGTTCCAGAACAGGATGCTAAAATTAGAGCAACAAATTTTAAAGAGGCGTGTTTAGGTTATAGTGATAAAGAGGCTAAACAAGAGGCTTTAAGATGTTTAGAGTGTAAAAATCCTCAATGCGTTAAGGGTTGTCCGGTATGTATTGATATTCCTGCGTTTATAAAGGAAATTAAGCAAGGAGAATATTTAAAGGCATATAGTATTATACAAAAAAGTTCATCTCTTCCTGCAATTTGTGGAAGGGTTTGTCCGCAAGAAACTCAGTGTGAATCAAAATGCATTAGAGGTGTTAAAGGCGAAGCGATAAATATTGGCAAATTAGAAAGATTTGTTGCTGATTACGTTCTAAAACAAGGTGTTATAGCAACTCCAATTACTAAAAATGGTAAAAAAGTTGCGATAATAGGCTCTGGTCCAGCAGGTCTTTCATGTGCAGGCGACCTTGCTAAACTTGGTTATGAAGTTACGATATTTGAGGCTTTGCACAAATTTGGTGGGGTTTTAGTATACGGTATTCCCGAATTTAGACTTCCAAAGAAAGTTGTTGAAAAAGAAATAGATACATTAAAGTCGTTAGGCGTAAATTTTGTGAAAAACGTTGTCGTTGGCAAGTCTATCACTATTGATGAGTTGTTTAGCGATGGCTATCAAGCAGTATTCGTTGCGACAGGCGCAGGGTTGCCTACGTTTATGAATATAAAGGGTGAAGGTCTAAACGGAGTTTTTTCTGCAAATGAATTTTTGACAAGAAGTAATCTTATGGGGGCTTATGAAAAAGATAGTTTTACACCTATAAAAGCAGGTCAAAAAGTGATTGTAGTCGGTGGTGGCAACGTTGCTATGGACTCGGCTAGAACGGCTCTTAGATTGGGTGCAGAGGTGCACGTTGTTTATAGGCGTGGAGAAAAAGAACTTCCTGCAAGGCGTGAAGAAGTTATACATGCTAAAGAAGAGGGGGTAATCTTTGATTTGCTTGCTAACCCTGTTGAAATAATAGGTGATGAAAGTTGCTCTGTAACGGGCGTAAAAGTTGTAAAAATGACCTTGTGTGAGCCTGATGCAAGTGGAAGATGCAAACCAGTTCCTTTGGAAGGGTCTGAATACGTTATAGATGCAGACGTAGTTATAATGGCTTTAGGTTCAAAACCTAATCCTTTAATTTATACTACGACTAAAGGTTTAGAGGTCAACGGAAAAAAATGTATAATCATTGATGATAACTGTAAAACAACTAGAGAGGGTGTT
>JAFVSF010000256.1 GCA_017503885.1 Clostridia bacterium | reverse complement strand
TACGAATTAAAGCAACCTGGCGATTTCTTTATTTCATTAACTGGAAAAACAGCCGTAGCAGGGGATGTTTTAGTTATTGACGGTACTTTCACTAGCACGACGACTGATGCTGTAATTGTATTCAATAATAGTGGCCTAAAATACAACGGCTCTGCTTGGGAGACTTACGTTCCAGCTACCGTTTTCACAATTACTGAAATTGCTCCTGCCGGCGGTTGTACTACATCGGTAGTTTACGCTTATCCTACAGACGAGAGCCAAAAACCAACCGTTAATTCTTGGGATCATGCGTTTACATTCCAAGCAGGCACGGGTAAAGGTATTAAGCTTAACGACGAAGAACTCATTGCATACGAATTAAAGCAACCTGGCGATTTCTATATAGGTTTAACTGGTAAAACTGCAGTTGCAGGCGATATTCTTGTCTTAGACGGAACATTCCGTAACGATGCGTTAAACACTGAAATCGTATTTAATGATAGCATGTTGAAATATAACGGCTCTGCTTGGGAAACTTACGTTCCAACATATTATACGACACACAATATAGGTGCGCTCGTTCTTCATGGTAATAGTATTACGGGTGGAGCAAAAGGAAATAACAACGAATTATATTTGCAAAGAGCAGATGGCAACGCCCTTCCAATAACAAGTTGGGACGTAGCGTTTGTTGCTGAAAACGAAGAAAATTTCAAAATTAACGGAGAATCTGCAGAATTACTCGCTTGTAAGAGCACGGGGGACGGATTCTATTGGAACTTTAACAACTTAAGTGCAGGTGACGTAGTTACTATTAGTGGGAACTTTATTTGCGAGGCTCAAACTACAAAATACGTTATTGAAGAAAGTAAGTTTACTTGGAACGGCTCTGCTTGGGAAAAATACGTAGATTATATAACATATGAACTAGGTGGAGTTGTTGCTATTGTTGACGGCAGTGCGTCGAACGGATACTTGCAGTTTGCTGACGGTGTAACTCTTCCAGTTAGCAGCTGGGATCATGCGTTTATGCTATTCTCGGGTAATGGTATTACCGTAGACGGCAATCCTATCGATATGACTAACAACGTTAAGTCAGTTGGCAATAAGTTATACGTTACCTTGACGCCTACTTCTGCAAGCGAGAACAGTATACTTTCCATTGGTGGTACTTTCTACAATGCAAATCTTGCAGTTAAGTACGTTATTGAAGAAAGTTCATTTAAATGGACCGGTACAGAATGGAAGGTATTCGTTCCTGGTACAGTAGAACTTGGTGAGGTCGCTTTATACTCTACCTCAACAATAACAAGTAATGCAACGTCATTCTATTTCACAAAATCTCAAAACTCGCTTACTAGTGCTGCAAGAAATAAGATCTTCTATCCTGTTTTAGGAACGGGTGTTTTAATAAACGGAAACGCAGTAGAAGATGTTTCGTTTAAGCAAACTTCAACAACTTACTTTACGCTTACTTTAAGTGGAGTAAACGTTGGGGATATTCTTACGATTGGTGGTACGTTTGCTACGACGGGAACGACAATTTACGCATACGAATTTATAGATACTCAATACCAATGGGATGGCTCAGCGTGGGCAAAATACGTTCCACCTGTTGAAGAAATGCCTACTTATGAAGTGGGCAAGGTTTTAGCTACTAGAGATAGTAACGCTTCTCAATTGTATTTGGCAAAGGCAGACGGAACAACGTTCGAGGTTAAAGGCGATTGGACGCTTAAACTTACCTTTGAAGAAGGTAGTGGTGTTGGTATTACTTTCAACGACACTCAAATCGATATGGGAGATATAAAAATTCCTAACGATATCTTCGTTGGTTTAGGAAAAACTGCATCTAAGGGCGATAAGGTCGTTATTGCAGGTGCGTTCTTTAGCGAAGAACTTAACGTTAAATATATTGTTGAAGAAAGCACGTTCTTCTGGTCGGGTGCAGCTTGGATAGACGTAATGTATAAAGATGAAGACCTCGTTAAATATGACGTTGTAAGTTTATCTGATCTTGGCTTAGGTCTTACCTTAGATATACCTGGTGGGGCTGTAGTTAACAGAACAGACAGTTTCTATAATCAAAGTGTTGGCAACGTTATGGGCTCTGTTAAATTCCGTTTCGGTTATAATTCAACTGATTCTAACGCCGGTGCTATTGATATACGACTTCGTGGAACAGCGTGGGAAGGTGTACATTTTAATATTTCGTGGTCTCAGATCTTCTACGACGGAAATTCGTTCACTTTTTCTAACAATACCGATTACGTTATTGAACTCGGCGCTATTGATTTATTAGATGGAACTGGAACGTGGGTTTACGTTTCTGTTGACGGTGTGTTTGTTATTTCGAAGAAGGTCGATTTAAGTGCAACGTCTTTTAACACAAATCGTGTAAGCCTTCACGTTAATGATGAGGTTGCTAAAACGACGTTGTCCGACGTAGATCACGTAGCAGTAACTTACGTTTCAACAAGCGGTACGTTTGTTGATTACGCAAAAAAGAACGAGGCTTACTCTTTAGTATCAAACAGAGCATACAACACGTTTATTGGTTGGGCTGTAGGCAACACATTATATAAAGAAGGCGACGAAATAACTGTTTCTGAAAATATCACGGTAAATGCAGTAGAAGTTGATTTCGCTATGAAAGACGGCGCAGCAATTAGACTTTCAAGCGTGGCGTCAGTTGCAGGTATTAGATTTACTTCATTGGTAAAGGAATCTGACGTAAATGCGTTAATAGGAAACTACGGTATAGCAAGCGTTTCTTACGGAACGATCATTATGCCTTTCGATTATCTTGAAGTTGGTCAAGCACCAAACCTTGAAGATACCTTTAAAAACATCTTAAATCTTCCAAGCACTTATTCAGAGGTTGAAGACGGCTACGTTATATTCCGTGGTGCAATGACAAATATATTAGAGAATAACTACGATAGATTCTTTGCAGGTCGCGGTTATATGCAAATAACTTTCGAGGGTGGTGACGTTTGGACGGTATATACTCCGTTTAGTTACGACGACAACGTTCGTTCTATCCGTTACGTTGCTCAAAAGTTTGTAAACGACGAAAACGCAGACGTTAAATATAATGAGTTGGACGATAAAACAAAGGAAGTAGTAGATACTTATGCCGCTACTAATAGAATACATCTTATTGATTATGCTGAATACGTAGAAAACTCATTTGAAATTACCGCTTGGTATCATCCATACCTTGATCCTGCTAATGCTTATGACAACGTTACTAACGAAGAAGCAGCACAGGCAATGAAGGATGCAGGCATTAAAACTGTTATTTTAGACGGTGAAAATTTCTTAGACTTAACAACTCCAGGAAACACTATTAAAACACGTCAGATTATAGAATTCTTCTGGTCACAAGGCTTACAAACTATAGCGTATGGATCAAACTTGGTAGACAACGGAGGTTATCCAGATTTCTCTGACTGTGAAGGCTTTGTAGGATTCTTAGTTTACGACGAGCCTACTCCAGATGAAATTGATAATATTGCAAGCTTTGTTGACTCGTTTAAATCTGTTTATGCAGGCACAGACGTAACATTTATGGCAAACCTTTTACCTGCTTATGCAGAGACGTTCCAAAATGGTGGTGGAAATTGGTATAATAAAGTTGTAGATATTGATGAGGCTGCTTATAAGCAATATTTAAAGGACTATTGCGATAAAGTTTTATCTAAGGTAAGCGGTGAAAAATGGTTGTCTATGGACTCATATCCAATATTTAACGATTACTCATTACACGCAACATTCCTCTTTGACCTTGCTATGACTAAGTATTATTCGCTTTATGCGGGTGCAACCTCACACGCAGTATTACAGGCTTCCGGTTGGGAAGAAGACGGACATGGTGAGAAGAATAGAATGCCAACAGAAGCCGAAATGAGAATGCAAGCATACACTGCAATGGCGTTTGGTATCGACTCTATTTCTTGGTGGTCTTACGCAAATAAGAGTGGTGACAGTCAATCAAATCCTACCGATAATGCTGATTACTACAACAGATTTGCAAACGTAAACAACGAACTCAATAAGATCGGTGCAATATATAGCGCATTCGATTGGAAGGGTGTAATCTTAGGTGCAGGTAGTAATAACGGTGGTTGGAACAACAGTGACCAAGACTACAATGCGTTTAGCTACGTAAAGGGTCAAATCGGTGATTACGAACTTTCAGCAAGCGACACTAAGTATTTAGCGTCAGTTGCTACAAATCAGACTAACTGGAACTATATTATGGGTGTTATGGAAGACGTTGCAGGCAACGAAGCATACGTGCTTTGTAACTATAACGACCATAGCACTGATAGGGCTCAAACCATTACTATTACGTTTGGCTTAGACGTTTCAGAGGTTATTATTTATCGCGGTGGAGTAAAGACTACTCAAAGCGTATCAGGTCAAACTCTTACTATCAATTTAGCAACGGGTGAAGGTGTAATTATTATCCCTTCTGCATTAGCTTAATACGAGGTGATATTATGAAGAAAATTTATGAAAGAATAGAATTAGATTTAATATTTTTCAAAGAAGACATAGTAACCTTGTCATTAAATGGAAAGGATGATGATGGTGACGATCCGTTTGTGGATGAATGGTAATAAGTTAACTTTTGCGTTATCTAAAAATTTTTACTAGTTGGATTAAATGTTTAAAATAAAACACGGATAGGCGAAAGAGCCTATCCGTGTGAAAAAAATTATTTAGTTAGGGGCTTGATTTTTAGAATTATAAGATTTTCTATAAGCTGATGGAGAAAGGTTTTCAAGCTCTAAAAAGTTTCTGTTAAAGCTTGCTAGTGAAGAGAATCCACTCTCGTAGCAAATTGTCATTATAGATTCGTTAGAAGAGGTTAAAAGTTTTTTAGCACGCTTAACACGTAAAATTGTTATATATTGTTTTAACGTTACACCCATTTTCTTGTGGAAATATTCGCTTAAATACGTTGGATTACAGTTTGCGTGTTTAGATATATCGCCTAGCGTTATGTTGTTTGTGTAATTTGAATTTATATAAAGCAAAGCATTTTGAATTATATTTTCGGTTAAAGTAGTTTTAGACGTTGGGTGAGTTTTATAATGATGAAGAAAAATATCAATTATATTTTGTAGCAGAGAAGAAATTAATTTAGGTGCATAACTTTGATCTGAATTTTGCAGATGGTTAAGGGCATTCATAAGCGAAAAAACCGTTTTGCTAACCCCTTCAGGAAGTGTGCATATTTTATCGGTTGACATATCTTCAAGCATTTTTACAACGCTATCGGGTAGAAGTGACGGCATAATCATTAAATTGTATAGTAGATTATCGGGGGAATAGTCATAAAATCTATGGCAGTCTTGCCTACACATAATAAAAAACGTGTGGGTTGGCATAAAGTATTCCGTACCATTGATTATTTGATTGCACGTCCCTTTGGCAAGCAACGTTATTTCGATACTATCGTGGAAGTGCATTGAGTACCATGGCTCGTCTAACGTGTCTTTGGATATATGATATCCGTTAGGGGATGAATAATTTTTTAACGGAAAAAGAATTAAGTTCATAAATACTCCTCTATGATTCATGCTATTTAGTGCTTTTAGTAGCGCAAATATATTTTAAGTATAACGCGTTGCAAAAAAAAGTCAAGAGAAAACCAAAAAAATGAGGAGAAAAAGGATAAAGAAAGCCAAATTGGCAAAATTATTGCAAAGTTGTAAATAAGGGCTATAACGGCTCAAAAAATAAAGGAGAAAAAAGATGAGAAAGTTTAAAACAAAAATGGCGTCTATATTTGTGGCGTTAGCATGTGCTTTTGCTTGTCTTGGCGTAGGGTTTTTTGCAAACAATACAAGATTAAAAGCAAACGCTACGTCTAACACTTACACTATAACAAGGCTTGAAGTATTAGCTGAGTATAGTGATGAGTCAATTCTTGAATTTGTTTCTGTAGAAGGTGACGCTTTTCCAGAGATAGAAGAGAATTGGGACAACTACTGTGCTTTTGAAGAGGGTAGTGGTACCGGCATTACCTTAAATGGCGAAAGCGTTGATGTGATTGATATGATCTTTTATCAAAATTTATACCTTGAGATCGATGCAATCGCTGAAGAGGGTGACGTTTTCGTAATTGACGGAACTTTTGTTTGTGAAAATGCAAACTGTGTGTTTGTATTTGTTAATTGTGAATTAACGTGGGACGGTTCAGCATGGATTACAAACGCAACTGAAACTCCTGAGCCAGAGCCTGAACCAGAACCTGAACCAGATGGATATACAACGAGTGAAATTGGTGCGCTTCAACTCCACGTAAACAGTAAGCCTTGGGGTGGAGCAGGTAGTCAACACAGTGCGATCTACCTTGAAAGAGTAGACGGCGAAGCACTTCCTGTTCAAACTTGGGCCGTAGCGTTCGTTGCAGAAAATGCAGAAAACTTTAAGATAAACGGCGAAAATGCTAATTTTGAAATGAAGAGCACGGGAGACGGTTTATGGATTAGTTTTGGCAGAGATTTAGCAGTTGGCGAGTATATTACTGTTAGTGGTAATTTCGTATGTGAAGCCGAAGGCATTAAATACGTTATAGAAGAAAGCTCATTCGTGTGGACAGGCGAAACTGGTTGGGATAAATACGTAGAATATGATGTTTACACCATAACCAAGTTAGGTATGTCTAGTGGCAATGCAACAACCGTCTACTTGTATTCTACAGGTGGTGACCTTCTTCCAAAAGAAAAAGGCGATTGGGATAATAAATATGCTTTAGTAGAAGGCGAAACCACTTTAAACGGAGAGCCAGTTAGCATACAAGAGGTTAAAATGCCTGGCGACTTATACGTAGTACTTGGCTTTGAAGCTCAAGTAGGCGACGTATTAGTATTTAACGGAGCATTTGCAAACAGTACAACTGCTATTAAACTCGTATTTGACAACTGTGAACTTACTTGGAACGGAACTACATGGGTGGCAGAAGGAACTGAAACTCCTGATCCAGAGCCTGATCCTGATCCAGAGCCTGATCCTGATCCAGAGCCTCCTGTAGAGGTTGAATATACCGTTTATACGATAACTAAAATCGGTGTAGATAACAATTCTAGTGACGCAAAAACCTTATATATATATTCACTTGGTGGAGATGAACTTCCAAAAGAAAAAGGCGATTGGGACAATCTATATACCTTAGAAGAAGGTAGTGGTTACGGCGTAACAATTAACGGTGAAGAAGTTGCTATAAGCGAAGTTAAGATGCCTGGTGATTTATATCTTGTCCTTAGCGTTTCAGCAGAGGCAGGCGACGTATTGGTGCTTGACGGAACTTTCTATAACGAAACAACGGCAATTAAGCTTATATTTGAAGAATGTACTCTCGAATTTGACGGCGAAAACTGGAATGCATACGTTCAATCATACGATATTGGGACACTTATTCTTCACGGTAACAGTAACGTAGGTGGAGCAAGTACCTTAAACGACGTTTTATATTTAATGAAATCAGACGCAAGTGGTCTTCCTATAGAAAATTGGGACTACATGTTTACCGTAGACAGTGCAGAAAACTTTAAGGTAAACGGCGAGGCAGCTACGTTACTTGAGTGTAAGAGTACTCCTGATGGTTTCTACTTTAAATTTGATGCATTAAATGCTGGTGATGTTATTACAATAAGTGGAACGTTCTTCTGTGAAACGTTAGGTGTAAGATATCATATAGAAGAAAGCTTGTTTACTTGGACCGGTACAGGTTGGAAGGCAGGCGAAATTATAATCGACCCACCTAAGCCTCCTGAAGACGTTGAATATGAAGAGTATGAAGTAGGTGCAGTAGTAAGCGTTGAAGGTAGCGATACAGGAGTATATCTTTGCTTTACTGAAGGCTTAGAATTACCTGTAAATAGTTGGGATGATGCATTTATGCTATTCTCGGGTGATGGTATTAAAGTAGATGGCGAGCCTATTGATATGACTAACAACGTTAAGTCAGTTGGCAATAAGTTATACGTTACCTTGACGCCTACTCCTGCAAGCGAGAACAGTATACTTTCCATTGGTGGTACTTTCTACAATGCAAATCTTGCAGTTAAGTACGTTATTGATGAAAGTGAATTTAGATGGAACGGAACAGCTTGGGAAACTACTAAGGTTATAGAATACGTATATCATGAAATCGGCGCAGTGATCTTTAGTCATTTAGGCGTTGCAGAAGATAACGATTTGTATCTTGTAAGAGCAGACGGTCAAGATTTTGCCGTTAGTAGCTGGGAATGGAGACTTAAATTCCTTGAAGGAAGTGGTAACGGCTTAACCTTAAACGGTGAAACTTTAGCAACAGATGATATTAAATCTCCCGGATCTTTTTATATTGGTTTACACACTGTTATTTCAGAAAATGACGTTCTTACAATAGGTGGTACGTACTTATGTGCTGAAGAGGCCGTAGCATACGTTATTACTGAAAGTTCATTCATGTACAATGGAACAACTTGGGTAAACGTAATTGACATTGTAAAAGATAATGCTAGTGCTGAATTAGATGAATATTTAGCATCCTTTAACGAAGCTGATTATTATGCAACCGAGTGGGATTATATGAGGTTAGCCGTTAAAACTGCAAAGGCTAATATAAAGGATGTATTTACTGAGAATGAAATACAAGCAATCGTTGATTTAACGAAGGCAGACTTAGACAGTGTTTTAACTAGCGCAGAAGCTGATGCTGCTATTGAACAATTAAGAGTAGAGGCTAAAGCTGAACTCGCTGACTATAAGAAGTTAGAAGATTATAGAACAAACGAGTGGAACAGTATAACTAATTTAATAAATGAATATTGCGCTAAAATTGACGCTGCTACTTCAGTAACTGATATTAGAGTAAATTTAGCAGAGGCAAAAGCAAAAATAGATCTCGTTAAAACAGATGCTATAATGTCAGCTGAAGAGCAAGTAGTTGCAGAAGCAAAAGCAGAACTTTCAGCATACAAGAATCAAGCAGATTACAGAGATAAAGAATGGGCTGAAATTCAAGCTATTTTAACAGAGGCAGGTGCTAAGCTTGATAAGGCTATTGGTATTCCAGAAGAAATAGAAGTAATCATAGCTGACACTAAAGAGGCTCTTGACGGAGTAAAACTTAGAGACGTAGCAGAGGCAGACGATGCATTTGTAGCATCTGCAAAGGCAGAGCTTAACGCTTATAAGAGCGAAAGCGATTATTATGCAGATCAATGGAATGAAATTTTAGCAATTATCGCTAGTGCAGGCACAGAAATTGACGCTAATAATGGTAACGAGGATGCCATAAACGCTATCGTTGCAAACACCAAGTTGGCGTTAGACGAAGTTTTAATTAAGAGCGAATTCGATGCGTACGACTTTGCTCAAGCTCAAGAAAGTGCAAAAGCAGAAATTAGAGATTATTATTCTGCACTTGATCATTCTAACTACACAGACGAAGCTGAGGTAACTCTTAGCACGTTTGTTGCAGAGGCGATAGAAGCAATTAACAACGCTCAAACAAAAGAAGAAATTGCAACGATTGTTGCTGAATTTAAGACAAACGTAGATGGCGTAGAAACGAAAGTTCCTCCTGTAGAAAGTGAGACTTCAGCTCCTACTCCAGATCCAGTTCCAAATGAAGGTGGATGTGGGGCTTCAGTAAGTGGAGTAATGGCTTGCTTAACTTCTGCTTTAGCGGTTGCAGTAGTAACTATTGCTCGTAAAAAAAGAGAAGATTAATTAGTTATAAATTTTAAGTATTTAACGATAAACAACAAATTGATAGCGGAGCAAGCCTCCGCTATCAAAAGAGTTTACAAAGATAAAATTTTAAAACACGAAAGCTAACATAGCCTGGGGCTATGAAATTTATATAAGGATAGGTATTAAAAATGAAAAGAAACAAAATTGTGGCTTTTGCCCTTGCTTCTTTAATGGGTGTAACCTCGGTCGGGGTGTTAAGCAGCTGTGGTACACGTAAACCGGGTGGACTTGGCGCAGTAGTTGAGAGTGCTCCTGTTGTAGATGACACAAAATCAATTCTTACAGTTGCTACGTTCGATGGTGGGGTAGGTCACGAATGGTTGCAAGAAGCAGCTCTTCGTTTTGAAGAACTCCATACAGAAACTGTTTTTGAATCAGGTAAAAAGGGTGTAATCGTAGACGTTGCATACGATAAAGACAACTACGGTGGTACAGTGCTTGCTGAAAAGACTCTTAACAAAGACGTATATTTTACTGAAGGAATAGAGTATTACAGATTTGTAAACGACGGCAAGGTTGCAGATATTACTGACGTAGTAGATGGCACTTTTACCACGTATGGACAAGAAGTAGATGCTCAAGGACAACCTGTTAGTATAGAAAGCAAATTGGATCCGTCTTTTAAATCCTATTTCACTGAAAAAGACGGTAGATATTATATGTTACCTTTCTACGACGGTTTCTACGGCTTTATCTACGACGTAGACTTATTTGAACAGGAGGGTTATTATTTTGATGAAGATGGAGACACTATAAAGAAAACTCCAGGCGAAACCCAAAAGTCCTTTGATGATCGTAAGTCAACAGGCCCAGATGGTATAGCAGGCAATTATGACGATGGTCTTCCAAAAACATACGAACAGTTTATAGAATTAATTGATATTATTTCTATAAACAACGTTCCATTCTGTTACTCTGGTAACTACAACGACTACGTAAGTAAGGCTTTCCGTTCGTTTATTGCAGACTACGAAGGCGAGGCTTTCAAATTGAATTATACTTTAACCGGAAACGACGTTGAACTTATTAACGTGGATGATAGCGGTAACGTTACAACGTTTACTGAAGATATTACTCCGGAAAACGCATATCTTCTTAAGAAACAAGCGGGTAACTACTATGCATTAATGATGCAAGAAAAATTATTCGGTTCTACAAAATATATAGGTGGAAACTGGAATGCTTTCGACTTTACTGAAGCGCAAAGTGAATTTATTATGAGTAAGTATACTGCAAGGCGTTATGCAATGCTCGCAGACGGTGTATGGTGGGAAAACGAAGCAACTAAAGTCTTCACGGACTTAGAGTTTAGGGGAGATACAAAAGCAAGCAGACGCTTTGGGTTTTTGCCAATTCCTAAGCAAAATGTTGACAGAGCTGGCAATCAAACAATGCTTTCAGCAAACTCTTCGTTCTGTTTTATAAATAAACAATGTAAAAACATGGATCTTGCAAAAGAATTTATGCGTTTTATTCATACTGATGTAGAAATGTCACATTTTAGTGCAAAGACCTCTATTACAAGATCGTTAAATTACACTGTTACCGCAGAAGACAGGGCAAAAGCAACCCACTTTGGTAAGACGTTAATTGATATGAGAGCCCAAGCAACGGTTATATATCCATATTCAACCGTAGATTTAGTCCTTGACAATCCATCTGCGTTTACTGAACAAATGTGGTATTTAACTGCAAAGATTAATAACTCAAACTTTAATAATCCGTTCAACGCTTTTAGAGATAATACAGCTACAGCTATCCAATATTTTAACGGTTTATATACCTTCCAAAACGATGTTTGGCCTACTTTAGAAAGATAAAACAAGAGGTAAATCCTTATGGAAATGAACAAGAAAAAGAGTAGGGGCGATATAGGTGAATTAATATTTTATATATCGATTATCGCCTTGCCTCTTTTACAGGTGTTGATATTTTATTTTTACGTAAATTTCAACAGTGTTTTAATGGCTTTCCAAAAATATAATACAGTTAAAGGCTTTTATTTTGATAAAAGTGATCTTGGGGTAAACTTTTCTAAATTTTGGTTTAATTTAACACAAAGTACAGATATAATACTCGCTTTAAAGAACTCCCTTATCGTGTGGTTTTTTACAGCTATAGTAGGAACGTTTTTGTCAATTCTTTTCTCATATTATATTTTTAAAAAGTGGCTTTTGGCAAAAACGTTTAAGTTTATATTGTTTTTACCATCTGTATTGCCATCAATTTTATTAGTATTAGTTTATAAAATTTTCGTAAACAAGGCGATTCCCGAGGTCGTTTTTCAACAATCGGGTAAAATAATAACTCCATTTCTTCAGAATAAAGACCTTATTATGCCAACCGTTATATTTTATAACGTTTGGGTTTGCTTTGGTGCGCAAATTCTTATTTACACAGGAGCTATGGGGCAAATTTCGCCTGAAATTTTAGAGGCGGGAAAGGTTGACGGTGTAACCTCTACGAGAGAATTTTTCTCTATAGTAATACCGATTATTTTGCCTACTGTTGCGACCTTTATGATAGCAAACGTAGCCACAATCTTCACAAATCAAGCAAATCTATACGCTTTCTTTGGTCAAGGATTAGAGCCTCGATATAGAACGATAGGTTATTATTTGTACGATTTAGTTGCAAATGCTGAATATAAAATGACAATGTATAACTATGCTAGTGCGGTAGGTATTATATGCACCTTCGTTGCATTTCCGTTGACAATGCTTACTAAGAAATTATTAAGTGGGGGAGGAGATCAATGAAATTAAAAGAAAAGAAAATTAAATTGAACCCCATTGCAATAGTTACTATCGTCATTTTGATAGCATACGTTATTTCAATGCTTATTCCAGTATTTTGGACTCTTATGACAAGTTTTAAGTCGATTCAAGAATACAAGTACGGCGATATTACTGCGGCAATTGTAAAACCAAACAAGTTGGGTTTTCCTAAAAAGTTTACCTTTGAAAACTACGTAACTGCATATAGGCATTTTAATATTGAGGTTGAAATTGAATATGAAGGCATAGCTTATAAAGTAAAATACGGTATATTAGGACAATTCTTAAACTCACTTAAATATGCTGTGGGTTGTGGTATAACGACCACGTTCACGTCTCTCGTAATGGGATATGCCGTTGCACGTTTTAAGTATAAATTTTCTAATTATATATATGCTTTTGTTATAGTTACAATGGCATTGCCTATAGTTGGTGCAATGCCTAGTGAAATAAGAGTTGCACAGCAGTTAGGAATATTTGATACGTTTTTGGGTCTTTGGATAATGAGGGCTACGTTCTTAAATACATATTTCCTCATTTTCTATGCACAGTTTAAAATGATACCTTACGATTATACGGAGGCTGCTAAAATCGACGGAGCAAGTCCTTTCGTGGTAATGTTTAAAATTATCGTTCCACTTGCTATGGGAACGATATCTGCTGTATTCGTGTTAAACTTTATAGGCTATTGGAACGATTTCCAAATTCCTATGGTTTATTTGCCAACTAATCCTGTTGCTGCTTACGGTATGTATTATTTTGAGTATAGCAAAGAGGCAGATTTGGCTGAAATACCTAACAAATTAGCAGGTATTTGGTTATTAGCAACTCCAATTGTAATTTTCTATACAATATTTAACAAAAAACTTACAGTTAATTTGTCTGTAGGAGGAATTAAAGGATAAATGATGACAAATCGTAAAAGACAAATTTTCCGCTATGGTATTATAACGGTTATTGCTTTTTGCTTAGCGTCTCTTATCTCTTTTGTTTCGCTAAATAGGAGCATTGCATATGCAGGCACAGAGAAAGAGGTGCTTGCTGAAGTAGAAACTATTTACGTTGGCGATATTATAAATGCAAAAGACTATGAGATTCAAGTAGGAAGTGAAACTGTACCTGCAGAGGGTATGGTAGTAGTATATCCAAGCGGAGGTGTTTACGGTGGCGATAGCTTTGAAATTTATCAAGCCGGTAATTATCAAATTACTTACTATGCAATGGTAGGTGGGAATAGGGTTGAGAATGTTCAAAAATATACTGCTATCCGTAGACCTAAAGACATTATGATATTAGAAGACGGAATGACTGCTACGATTGGCGACTATTACGTTGAAAGCCCTTACGAATTAACTAAGGGCATAACAGGAACTATAGTTAATTTTAAAGCAGGTCAGTCCGTTACCTTTACGTCGAGAATAAAAACGGCTAAGCTTACGAAAGACTATAATATCGTTGAAATGATAGTAATGCCTAGCGTATTCAAAGAAACCGATTTTGAAAGGTTAACGGTAATAATTACCGATGCTAACGACCCAACCAACTACGTAGAGGTTTTAATTGATTCCTCTAATCCTGTTGACGGCGACGGACAAGTATCTTACGTGAGAACTGCTGCAAACGGACAACAATACGGTGGTTATGAAAATTCAACCTATCATACAGCCTATTACGGCGCGCAGGTTGAGCATAGCTTCCGTGCGCTCGGTTGTTTGTCGTCAGAAAACCGTAAGAAACACACTGTTTCAGAACAGTTAGTTTCCGTATCTCTCGACCATGCTCAAAGACAAGTATTTTGTGGACCTGCCTCAGCAAGGTCAGAGGATAAAGTATTTGTTAACGATCTTGACGATCCAGCACATTTCAAAAGTAATCCTTGGAACGGCTTTACGTCAGACGAGGTAATCGTAAAGGTTGTTGCTGGCAAATTCGTAAAGGGCGAAGGTAAAGTCGTATTTACTTCATTTGGAGATTACGATCTTAGGCAAGATATTAAAGACGATGAAATTCCTGAAATTACTTTAGATTACGAGTTTACTGGTAATACTGTTGTAGCTGAGGTTGGTAAAGACTTTCCTCTTTTCAAGTACGAGGCAGAGGACGCTTTAGACAACGTGATTAAATCTAACGTTTGGGTTTATCATCAAAGCGAAAGCGGTCAATGGGTTACTATTAATCACGACGGAGAAAAATTCTTCGTTAAATATGAAGGAACTTATAAAATTGATTATAAGGCATACGATAACTCAGGGAACGTAGCGACGAAACTCGTTTACGTAGAAGCCGTAAACAAGGCTCCTAGCATAAATTTTGAAATAGACGAACCTTTAATTGAAAAAGAAGTATATCAAGAGGTTATCGTGCCTCTGGCGTCTCAGGTTGCCGTTACGGGTGGTAGTGGCCACTTAATGGTAAAACGTGAAATAATTTCCCCAAGTGGAAAGGTTTTAGACGTTGAAGAAAAATTACTTCTTACGGAGATTGGCGAATATCAAGTTGTTTATACTGCGACGGATTACTTAGGCAACGAAGAAACCTATCCTGTAATAATAAAATCATTGGCAACCGCAGGTCCAAAATTTATAAATGAACCTTCGTTTGAAAAAATATTAATTAAAGGATTTACTTATGAGCTTCCTGTCGTTAAGGTAGTAGAGTCGGTTGAAGGAGAAGTTTTAGAAATCGACTGTAAAGTTTATGTGAACGACGCTCTCATAGAGAATTCATTTGTGGCCGAAGGGGAAAAGGTAACTATTCGTTACGTTGCCGAAGGCGTTTCTGGTACTGAAATTTGGGAAAGAGAAATTGAAGTGGTAGATACCCAAATGGGTAAATATAGAAGTAAGTATTTCTACGTTGAAGGTGGCGTACAGCTCGTTACAGAGAAGAATGCTCTTAAAATGGCGGTAGAAAGCGACGGAAAGGCTGAATTTGCAAACGTTTTACCTTCAGGAAGTTTTTCGACGATTCTTTTATTTGATGAGACTTACGTAAACTTTGGGGCAATGAAATTTATCTTACGAGATGCTGAAAATCCTTTCCTTACCGTAACCTTAAGTTTTTCTTATGATGCAACTGCTAAATCGTGGTTTATGCAATTAAATAACGGTGATAAAGTTCAATTTATTACTAGTAAAGACGTTTTTGCCTTTACATACGTAAGTGGCAAAAATAGAATTATAGACGCAGGTGGCGAGGAAATGGCTACGATTTCCGTATACGATAACGGAGACGTATTCAACGGTTTTTCAAAGACAATCTATTTCGCTATTGAGTTCGAGAACGTTGTAGGCGAATCTTATATCAGACTTTCTCAGATTTGCAACCAATCAATGGGTTACAACAAGAGCAGTGAAGAAAAAGCAACCGATGAAGTTAAGCCTATTATTGAATTAGACGAAATGTTTATAGTTCGTCAAAAAATTGGTTCAAAGGCTCAAATTCCTACGGCAAGCGCATATGACGTTTTAAATCAAATTAGCGAATTCACAATTTCTATTATGGGACCGAACGGTCAGCTTTTAGTTAATACTTCGGCAGATCAAACAGTGAATTTAAATTTAAACGACGCGGGTTATTATAATATTAATTATACTGCGATAGATACGAATGGTAATAAGGCGGTCGTTCCATACGTAATGGTTGTTAATGATGAAACAGCGCCTGTTCTTACAGTCAATAACAACTTAAGTAAAGAATATAATGTTGGTTCTAAAATTTATCTTCCTACCTATTCGGTAACGGATAATAACGGTACGTATTTTGTGCAAGTAACGCTTATTTTGCCTAATAACGAAATGAGATTGCTTGAGTACAACGAAAGTGGAGTTGTAACTTCGTTACTTGATATAAACAACGCTGTATACGACAAAGAGTTTAAAACTGGTGACGGCGGATTTATCGCAACGGAAAAGGGTAAATACGTATTAAGAATAGTTGCATACGACGAGTATTATAACTACGTTGTAACTGAAATTGAATTCAAGGTTAAATAAGGAGGTATATAATGAAGAAAATATTTGTTAAATTTATGGCTTCTGCATTATGTGCGACCTTGTTGTTAACTTGTTTAATCTCTTGTAAAAAGAAAAATGCAGAAGTTTCATCACCTACTGTAACACCTACGCCTGATGTCGAAATAGAAAAGCCACTTCTTCCAGTAGACGGAGCGTTTTTATATCGCAACGGAGTTAGTGAATACAGTATTTTAATCCGTGACGACGCAAACGATTATGAAACCTTAGCTGCCCGTGAATTAGCGCAAAATCTTTTAGCTTCAACAGGCAATAGTATTGCCATTGTAACAAGAAGTCAATTAAAGAATGAAAATCGCGTTATTTCGCTTGGTCACACTTATTTGTGGGATAAAAACGTAGGTAAAACGTTATCAAGAGATGATATTATCGACTCCGGTTATTATATTACTACGGTTGATCACAACGTTTATATTTCTTGCCCTGACAATACTACGAGAAGTGGTGTTTTACATGGTGTATACGACTTTTTGAATGATGCAGTTGGATATAAATTCTTTGCAAAAGATGAAATCGTATATAATAGGGTTAAAGACATACCTTTGTATAAATACGAAGAAAAGATTGTGAACCCATCCTTTGAGATGCGTCAGCTTAGAAACGCAGACCTTCGTGACGACAGCCTTACCGTTATGAGATATCGTATGGTATATCCAAGCGAAACTTTCGGTATGGTAACGTGGGGACACGGACAGGCGTCACAATATATTCATCCGGATCATGCCTGTACGTGTGGATTGACCGGTTGTGGTCGCGGTATTACTTATCAAGAGCACCATCCGGACTGGTTTAGTAATTACGGAACTGACAAACTTCAGCTTTGTTGGACTGCAGGCGAAGAATTAGAGCGTGTAACTGCAGAGAGATTTATCGAATTCTTCCAGCAATATCCAGATGCGGAATTCTTTATGTTTGGTCAAGAGGATAACGTAAGCACCTGCGACTGCGAAAGATGTAGAACAGCTATGGCGGAATATGCTTACAATCCTGCAGGTCTTCAAGTTGCGTTTATGAATAACGTTATTGAAAGAACCTCTGCTTGGCTTGAAGAAAACGAGCCTGGAAGACAGGTTAAGTACGTTGTGTACGCATATTACGGAGTAGAGGAAGCCCCAGTTGTCGTAGATGCATCAGGAAAGACCGTTGCCTACAGTGATAAAGTAATTCCAACTGATGATTTGTATATTTTCTA
This sequence comes from Clostridia bacterium, assembly GCA_017503885.1. Classification (GTDB taxonomy): domain Bacteria; phylum Bacillota; class Clostridia; order Christensenellales; family Borkfalkiaceae; genus UBA10281. Next base: position 2,907 of record JAFVSF010000256.1, on the reverse strand, counting down.
TGCTCCAATCGGTGCGAACTTTGCATTCCAAATAGATAGCGAGAAAAACGCTTCTGTATATAGGAACTTAAAAGACTGGAGTGTTATAGCAGACGGTCAAATCATAATGTATCTTTACGACATTAATTTCCGTAGCTATCTTGTAAACTTCAACAATTTTGGTACAGCAAAGGGTATGTACGAGCTTTGTAAAGAGCTTGGAGTTGCTTGTATGACTTCTCAAGCTGCCGACTCGTATACTGCATGTTTCCAAGAGATGCGTTCGTACGTTGAATCTTCACTTATGTGGGATTTAAGTCTTTCTTACGACGATTTAGTAAGAGAATTTATGGATGCTTACTTTAAAGATGCCTCAGAGTATATTTACGAGTATTATTCGATAATCCGTGACAGATACGCTTATTATCAAAATTTTGAAAGTCCTAACTCGGGAAGTATTTACGGAGAAATTAACAACTCTACGATATGGACTCAACCGGTTATTGAAAAGATTGACGAAAACTTTGATAAAGCTTTAGAGAGTATTAAAAAATACGAAACTACCGATCCTGACCTTTATCTTAAGTTAAAGAATAGAATTATGAAAGAGAGATTAACTCCAATCTATATTAAGTTGTCAACGCTTTCAATTTACTATTCAACTGAGGAGATAGCGCAGCTTAGAGCAGACTTTAAGTATTACGTCAACTTGTTTAAGCTTTCTGAAATAAAAGAAGGCTCAGACTTCGGCGAGCTTCTTGATTAATGGAGGGATTATGAGAAAAGTTATAATATGTATACTTGTATTGTTGACGTTTACGGCTTGTTTTACTGCTTGTAAAAAGTCAAAGGATAAAACTCAAACTCCACCGGTAACCTCTACTCCAGTAACTAGTAGTCCTACTAGCGAGCCACCAGCTTATACGATAGAGATATCGCAAAGCGAAGTGAATTTATTCGTGGGCGATACGTTACAGCTAGAGGCTATCGTTTCTAAGCCTAACGTTTACGTGTTCTGGTCTGTGCAAGACTCTTCTATCGCAAAGGTATCTGACGAGGGTGAAATCACTGCTTTAGCAGTAGGGCAAACAATTTGTTATGCAAAATTTGGTGGACAAGAGGCAATGTGTCTTATCAAGGTTTCTCCAAAGCAAGCAACACCTATGCTTTCAGTTGAGGTCGGTCACATTAACAACAGTTTAACTATGTATCTTGGTGATGTTGTAAACGTTAATGCGACGGTAAAACTTGGCGACGATGTTGTAGACGGGGCGAGTGTTGAATACGCTTTAAGCAGTGAAGGAATTGTTTCTATAGAAGATAACGTAATCGTATCTAAAGCTGTAGGAACTGTTGAAATAGAAGTAAAAGTGTCTTATCAAGGTCAAGAGGCCACGGTTACTTTAACAGTAACAGTTATTGAGCCTTAAAAACGAAAGTTAGCCTATAAGTCGGTTTTTGCAAATTTTGCGAGGTTATAGGCTAAAAAATCATAAGGTATAAACTAAAATACTTGGTAACTGAATAGATTACTTTTTTCATTTTTCTCTTTTACTCCTTAATATTTTTTGCTAAATCGGCAGGGGCATAAGAGCATAGGACGGTTAAAGAATCTAATCTTAATGTAATATTGTGGTTGTCAACTGCAAGACGGAAAATTATGCTATACCCAAAGCAATTCTAGAAATGATATTATTTGATTATTTTTGGGTATAAAAAAAGAGCCAAGTAAAAACTTGACTCTAGATAAATTTTCAATTTGGCACTTTTTAACTTTTGGTGTATTTAGTGTAATTTTGCAGGCGGCAGTTTACAGCCACGAGGAATATGCTAAGATGCCACAAACGAGGTGGCAAAAATTTAAGGGGATGCCGTAACAAAAGAGATGAAATTAAATATAAAAAAATTAACCCAGCCGAATATTCGACTGGGTTATTTATTAGTGGCACCTACGAGAATTTGCCGTTTCCCATAAATGGGAGTCCCTCGGCAAGAATAACGCTCGCTAATGCTCGCTTATTGCGAACTCTACGAGTTCGCTTTTCTCATAGGGCACAAAAAGAAAAAAGACAGGTAAAGCGCTCTTCTCTTAGGGATTTTTAGAGAATTAAAAATTTATAGGAAATTGCACTTTCAAGCGGAGAAACAATCAGATTCCACAAGGAGTCTGATTTTTCTTTTATTATGCCGAAATCAACTTTTTGAAAAACCATCATTTTAGATTGATTTTTTTGTTGAAGAGTGCTATACTATAAATGTCACACAAACTTAATAATCAGCGGTAAAGTTGTTTCTTTTTTTTATTTAAAGGATAATTATACCTTTTTTTCTCATTCTAACTTTTGAATTTGGTAAAAATGCAAATTCCTGCAGTTAGAATGTAGAAACGCTTTTCTCTTCTGATTAAGTTTGTGTGACAACAATCGGAGTTTGCGTTTTTCGTGCGTGGCTTCGGTCGCGCACTTTTTAATTATAGAGATATTTTAGGAGGATTTAATAAATAGAATGATACTTGAACTTAGAAACATTGACAAATCCTTTGGCGAAAAAGAAGTTCTTAAAGGTGTATCTTTTACGGCAGAGGGAGGAAAAGCGTTTGGTCTGCTTGGCAGAAACGGCGCAGGTAAAACAACATCTATTCGTATATTGATGAATGTATTCCCGGCGAATGGCGGCGAAGTGCTGATTGACGGAAAGCCTATTGATTACGACAAGATCGGCATTGGCTATCTCCCCGAAGAAAGAGGACTCTATCCGAAGAAACTCATCATAGATCAGCTCGTGTACTTTGCGGAACTAAAAGGTATGAGCGCAAAGGATGCCGTAAAAGCCGTTGACTATTGGCTTTTAAGGCTGGGTATGAGTGAATATCGCAACAAACGCCTTGATACTTTATCGAAAGGAAATCAGCAAAAAATTCAGCTTATT
>JAFVSF010000255.1 GCA_017503885.1 Clostridia bacterium | reverse complement strand
GGAGAGGACTTAACAAAGGTTTCTAACAAACGTCTTTTGGAAGTTAGAAGAAGTATAAGTATGATATTCCAACAATTTAACCTTCTTCAACAAAAAAGCGTGTTGAAAAACGTTGAACTTGCAGGCGAAATTGCAGGTCAACAAAACGTTAGAGAAAAGGCGATAGGGCTTTTAAAACTCGTAGGTTTAGAGGAAAAACTCAGTTCCTACCCTGCCGAACTTTCAGGTGGACAACAACAAAGAGTTGCCATTGCAAGAGCACTTATGACCGACCCAAAGGTTTTACTTTGTGACGAGGCAACTTCGGCACTAGACCCAGAAACGACTCACTCGATTTAGAACTTTTAAAATCGCTTAACAAACAGTTAGGGCTTACGATAGTAATTATTTCTCACCAAATGTCGGTGATAGAGGCAATTTGCAACAAAGTTGCAATACTTGATAAGTCGGGTATCGTTTCTAACGGCTATTTGCAAGACGTTTTCTTATCTCCTACTAACGAGGTTGCTAAAAAACTTATCTACTCTGGGCACGTAAACACGGGAATAAGTGGCGAAAAGTTTGTTAAACTTATGTTCACGGGCGAGGTTGATAAACCGATAGTTGCAAACGTTATTAAAGAGTTAGGTATAGACGTTTCTATTATGTACGCCGAAACAAAACTTATAAACGATAGAGTTTGTGGTCAAGTTATTTTTAGACTTCCTAATTACAAAGAAGATATACAAAAGTTAACTAACTACTTGACAAACGAAAACGTTCCTTTTGAGGAGGTTGATAGCGATGCTCTTTATTGATATTTTAATAATGATAGCCGAAACGGTTGGCGTTACCGCTATTGCTACACTTCTCGCTTACGTTTTAGGTCTTCCTTGTGGAGTTTTATTAAACGTTACCGGTAAAAACGGACTTAAACCTTGCAAGTGGCTTAACACCTTGGTTGGCGTTATAGTAAATATTCTCCGTTCTATACCTTGTCTTATTATAATAGTTATTTGTATTCCTTTAACTAGGGGTGTTTTTGGAAGAGGTACGGGCGATTGGTTTACTATTTTAATTCCTCTCACCGTTTGTGCGTTCGGTTTTGTATCTCGTATGGTAGAACAATCACTTGCAGAAGTTCCAGCAGGAGAGATAGAGGCGTTTAAATCACTTGGGGCAACTAACTTTCAAATAATAAAGAAAGTTCTTCTCCCAGAGGCAAGAGTTTCTCTCGTAATGGGCGTTGCCGTAGTTGCCGTAAGCATTTTAGGTTACACTTCGTTTGCATACAACATAGGTGCAGGTGGTCTTATTTCAGGCATTTACACTTATTACACTAGACATACTGGCGATTATTTAGGTTCTGCACTATTTTGGGGCTTAATAGTTATCGTTGTATTGATAGTTCAAGGCATACAAGAATTAGGTCTTTTTGTTGCCAAAAAAATTGATAAGAGAAAAATTTTAAAATAAAAGGAGAAAATTTATGAGAAAATTTGTTAAAGCAGTTATAACTGCAGTTTTATCTTTATCTATCTTTGTTTCTTGTGGTGTTTTAACCGGTTGTGGAAAAAGAGCAAAAACTATAAGAGTTTGTGCGTCCGACGTTCCTCACGCAGAAGTTTTAAACGAATGCGTTAAAGACCTTTTAGCAAAAGATGGTTGGATTTTAGAAGTTACCATTTTAGACTGGACTATTCAAAACGATTCTGTTGCTAGTGGCGATTACGATGCAAACTACTTCCAACACGTACCTTACCTTAATACTTATACGGGTAAAACCGAACTTTTTGCATCTTGCAAGGTTCACTACGAACCACTTGGTATCTACTACGGAAAAGCAACTGTTGGCACGCCTGTTACAAGTGGCAAAACGTTTGCAATTTGCGACGACGTTTCTAACGCTATAAGAGCCTTTAATCTTTTAGAGGCAAAGGGCGTTATAAGTAAAACAGTTGAAGGTGAAAATTACCCTGTAAACGCTGACGGCGAAACTTTAAATATGAGTGAAACCTCTAAAACTTGGACTAGCGTAAACGGTCAAGTTTCCGTAACCTTAGTTGCTGAAAACCTTTTAGTAAGTTCGCTTGCAGATTACGACTTTGCTTGTCTTCCTTGCAACACTGCATATACTGGTAAAATTAATTCTTCAAAACGTGCTGCTGTTGAAGATAATATAACTGAGGTTGCAGGAAAGGCAAATATTATCGCAGCAAGAAAAGCAGACTATAATAGCGACGCTAAGTATAAAGCAAAAATCGACGCTTTAACTAGTGCTATGCTTTCTAAAGAAGTTGCCGATTATTTTGCTCAAAAATATCTCGGAGCAATGACTTGCGACTCTACTACTCAAATTGATTTAAGATAAGGCTATGTCACAACGTATGACTGATTAAATTTAAAGGGTTAGATACGAGGCAACGTGACGTTGCATCCGTGTTTAGCCTAACTCTTACAAAGTGAGATTTAAAGGATTAGATGCGAGCAAGACGCATTTTTCACGAAGGAGAGACAAGGGAGCGACCTCTTTGGTCGCAGGAATTGTCGCAACCCGTAAAAAATACTAGTATTGCGAAGCAGATAAACCTTTAAATATAAGTCACGAGTTGTGATAGAGCCTAAGATAATAAATTAACACTTTAAAAGCCCTTAGATTTGTCGATAATCGACTTATCTAAGGGCTTTTTGTTATATTATACCTTTTTTATTTTCCTTTTAACATAAGGTCTATTATTTTTCTATCCGTTTCTTTCATACCTTCGCTTGCCAAAATGCCAACGTTTTTAATGGTGTTTTCTACGCCTTTAACTACTATTCCGTCGCCACTTACAAATTGGCGTTTTGTCGCAGTCATTTCATAACCCATAACGCCTGCCTCTACTGCCATTGCGATTTTTGCAGCACAAGAGGGCTTTGCTCCGTCGCAAATAGTACCCGATAAAATAGCAACGGAATTTACTATAGTATGTGCGATTTCGTAATATCTTCCACCTTTCAAAAAGCAAATTCCTGCCCCTGCACCACAGCCTGCACTAATTGCTCCACAGTAAGCAGACAAGCACCCTATTCCCTTTTTTAAATGTACGGTAATAAGGTCGGAAAGCACCACTGCTCTTATCATTTCTTCTTCGCTAAACCCAAGTTCTTTTGCATAGACAACTACCGGCACAGATGCAGTTATTCCTTGATTTCCACTACCAGAAATTATACATACTGGGAGTTCACAACCACTCATTCTAGCGTCCGAGCCACTAGAGGCGAAAGCCTTTGCTTTAGTTAATACGTCCACGTTGCCATCTTTATACAAAAGTTGCCCTATAGATGCACCATAAGGGGTTTTTAAGCCCTCGCTAGCGATTGCCATATTCATTTCTATTTGCCTTAAAATGCAAGGTTTAATACGTTCTAAATTGCACTCGCTTGCAAATTCCACAATCGTTTCAACTTTCAGTAGCGACTTATCTGCCTTGTTTTCGTTAGAAAAAATAACTCCGTTTTGCATATATTTACGAGTTACGTTTTCGCCGTTTACTATAACCGAAATTACGTTAGTATGTCTTTCTGAAATTCTAACCGAGGCAAACTTTCCGTCAACTCTACCCTCTAAATATAGGTCGAAAGTACAAGGGGAACTAAGTTCGCTAATGGTAATTTTACACCCGTCCATAAACTTTGTGATAAGTTCTTTTGCATTCTCGCCAAGAGAAGATAAAACCTCTAACTTCTTTTCGGGATGACCTGCAACGATACCTGCCGAAATGGCTGACTCTATACCGTGCAAACCACCAGTAGACGGAACTATAACGCTCTTCACGTTTTTAATTATGTTACCACTTAAACCTACCGAAATTTCAGTTGGGTAAACGCCCAACGCATCGCCGAGAATTGATGCACCGTATGCTATTGCAATAGGCTCGGTACAACCCATAGCAGGTTGCAATTCTTCTAATAAAATATCTTCGTAGGTTTTTATAATCTCTTTCGTTAGCATAGATTTTCCCCTCGCTGTATAACGGCTTTAGTACATTATATAGCAATAATTTCTCGTAGTCAACAATAATTTGAAAAAATGCTCTACGGCAAATAGGCTTTGATAAATTTTAACAGGTTTTGTCTTTTTAGCATAAATTAGATAGAAGGAGAAAAATTAATGAATCCGTTTAACGAAAAACCACGTCCTCTTATAAAATTGATTCAAAATTGGCAACAACTTTACCCAAACCCTTACGACAAACGAGAAGTTGACCCGTATACTAAAACTAGAATAATATTAATGAACGGCACGGAATTTGAAGCAAACTGGTTTTCACACAATTTTGCTCGTAGCGTGAGTGACAACGAGTTAAGGCGAGAATTAGCCTTAACGAGAGATATTGAAAAACAACAACAACTTAAAATTTCGCTATTAAAACCAAAAGACGAAAGCATTTTAGAGCATACAATTTCGTACGAGCAACTTGCCGTAGATTTAACTGCCGAACTTGCAAAAAGAGAACTTGACTGCTACGTAAAAACTGCCCTAGACTTTGCCCTTTTAGAAGACTTTGACCACCTTTATAGATATGCTAATCTACTGGAGGGCGAAAGGGGAATTTCGGCAGAGTGGTTAGTAGGCAGATATACCGAAATTATGCCGGGTAGACCTACTATTTCGCACCATCGCCACCCGTTTGACAACGTAAAACGCTCGATAAACGGCAAGACTTCAGACGTTCAAACTGTGCTTTCTACAATGATTATCACCGCCGCCGAACAACAAACAATGAACTACTATATGAACGTTACCAATTTTGCAACTACCGATATTGGCAGACGCCTTTACCAAGAAATTGCTATGGTAGAAGAAGAACACGTTTCTCATTACGAATCGCTTATGGATGCCGATTTGACCTTGTTTGAAAAACTCTTGTGGCACGAATATGCAGAATGCTACCTATACTGGTCGTGCTATCTTACCGAAACAGACGCATATATAAAAAATCTTTGGGAAGAAAACCTTAGCATAGAAATTTCGCATTTACATAAAGCAGTTGAACTTCTTCAAAGATACGAGGGCAAAGAGTGGCAAGAAGTTATACCTTGTGGAGATTTTCCTGCTCCAATTTCTCTACACGAAAACGTCGACTACGTTAGAAAGATATTATACGACACCGTTCAGTATACCTCTTTAAAAGACGACTATACGAGAGTAAAAAATCTACCCGACGACGCTGACTTTTTCACTTATCAAAATATCGTAAACCCAACTACCGATATAGTTCCGTCGCACAACGTTATAGAAGGTATGATAAGGCGAAGAGGGGCAGATTACCGTTTTCAAGTTGCGCCTAGCCCTATACCCGAGCTGAGAAACCGCAGAGAGGATAACACCTCGGTCGGCAGAAAGCCAAACGCAGCCTCCTCTACCGATT
>JAFVSF010000254.1 GCA_017503885.1 Clostridia bacterium | reverse complement strand
TTACTATGTCGTAATATAAATGCTTTTGAAAGATTTTGTTGCAAAAACGAGAAAGAAAAAGGCAACCAGACTAGCTGATTGCCTAAAATATTGTTAAGTTTTTATTTCTCTTTATCAACGTAAATTTTAGATAAATAATAGTTGACTATCATAATGGCTAGTATTAATAAAAATACTGCACTTGACGTTTTTAATATTATGCTAAACATCTTAATTGTTGACGGGAAAGATGCCCCCAAGTGTAAAATTATTGTAATTACAAATATAACGTATAAAGACCATTCTCTATATCCTTCGTCTTTTAATGGCGAAACGTTAAGACCTATAACTCCACTATTTATAATTGCAAAGAAACAAATAATAAGCGACATATAGACTACTTCATTAAGATAAGAATTTAAAAATGAAAGAATTGTTGTTTTAAAGCCTTCTTCATTTAAAATAATTGCACCTGTAACTATCGGAGTATTATTTGCTCCCGTCATTTCTATGCTAATGAATAAACTATTTATTAACACGTCTAAAGAACGAACGAATAAGTACCCTGCATATAAAGATACGGCAAGCAAGAGAGCGTCGAATAAATTGTCCTTTTTAGCTATTCTTACAAATAAACCTGCACTGATAAACAGTATAGTATCTCTAATTATTATTCCAATTATATTCTTAAACCAAGTGTAGCGAATTATCTTTGCCAAATAAACGTCTACTAAATTAATCAATACGAACAAACTAATACCTAGTATCGTGCCTGTAATGATTTCAATAAATTTAGTCGTTTTTGAAGGGTTTAGGTTGTAGAAAAATAACAATAAAAATAGTGGAAACATCATTGAGGCTACTGCCGCTGTAAAAAGAAGCATAGTAACATCAGACGTTAAAAAAGAAATGAACGTCAACAAAATTGTAGCCGAAGCGTACATAAGAAGAATTGCCCATATACCTTTAAAACTAGGTAAATTTTTAGCCTTAATTTTAGAAATTCCAGATTTTGATTTTGTAAAACTTAAAAACGAAAATAAACTAGGAGGAGACGTTGGCTCTGTATCCTTTGCTTTTATTTCATTTTTGTATTCACTAATTACAATATCGGACTCTTCTGTTTTTGAGTTGATTCTTAAATAGTCGTTATTCATTTCTCACCCTATTAAATTCAACGAAGAAATTGCTTCCACAATCTTTTTTACTACGAACGCCAAATCTCAAATGATGTGCGTCTAAAATTGTTTTTACGATTGATAAACCAAGTCCAGTACCCTTTACAGGTCTTGTGTTCGTTTCGCTAAATCTGTAATATCTTTCCCAAATGGTTTCTAACTTCTCTTGCGAAATGCCCTTGCCTGAATCTATAATTTCAAGAATTATCTTATCGCCTTCAGCAGTTAAATAAACCTTTACAACCTTATCTTCACCCGTATAATTTATAGAATTTCCTAAAAGGTTATAAATTACTTGTTCAATCTTTTGTTCATCAACAATGGTTAATAGGTCTGGAGCAACGTAATTTTCAATAGTAAAGCCTTGATTTTCTACGTAAGGAGCAAATCTACCTATAACCCTTTCAGTTAGTTCGGATAAGTTAATTTCAGACATTTGCAAACTGTCAACTGAAGATTGCAATTTGGAAAGATTCAAAATATCGTTAACAAGCATTGTAAGTCTATCTGCTTCATCCATTATAACTTGCGTGTGCTTTTCTCTTTTTTGCTTGTTATCTCCCGAGATATCCCTTATCATTTCTGCATACGCTTTAATCATGGTAAGTGGCGTTTTCAAATCGTGAGAAACGTTTGCTAGTAGGTCTCTTTGAAGTGTTCCTGCTTTTGAAACCGATTCTTTTGCATAGTTAAGCGTTTCTGCAAGTTCATTTATTTCGGCATAGTGGCTATCGCCTCTAAAGGTAACCATATTATCGCCATCAGCCCATTTTTTAGCAGTTAAAGACATTTCGTCTATTGGATTTGACATCCTTGATGCTAAAAACCACGCCATTATTACTGCTACCGTTAAAACGATTATAGAGGTGTATAAAAATTGATACCTAATAATTGAAATAGATTCTTTTAGTTCAGCATACGAACTAGTTAATATAACGTAGTTTACGTTATCGGTACATTTAATTGCACAATAGAATAAGCCTGAATCTTTGCTATACGTGTCGTTACCCGTATAAAATTCGCCGTTAGTATTTGCCAAATCTACCCATGAGCGTATCAATTTTTCAGTATTATCGGTAATTTCGTTGTTTGTAGAGTAAACAACACCGTTGTGATAGACGTATACTTCTATTCCAACTTCGTTACACTCGTTAATTATTGATAAAAACTCTTCACTTTCAATTTGTTCAACTTTTAACCTATCGCCAAGTTGTTTCATTGTAGTCAATCTTCTAGACTGGTAAAAACCCTCGAAAAATGCCATTTGGAATATCCACAAACAGCAAATGATGGTTATCGTAAAGATTAAAAAGTAAAACATCATTTTAAGTTTTAGTTTACTATTTTTTCTTATCATACTTCAAATTTGTAACCCATACCCCTTAAGGTGATTATATATTTACGGTAATCTTTTAAATTGCTTCTAAGCATCTTAATGTGAGTGTCTACAGTTCTATCGTCGCCGTAGAAATCATAGCCCCAAACGTCGGATAAAAGTTTTTCTCTTGAAAGAGCGATGCCTTTGTTGTTTACCATATAGAATAAAAGTTCATATTCCTTTGGTGTGAGTTCAGCCTTTTTGCCGTCTACGTAAACGTTTCTGCCAAGCATATCTATTTCAAGTCCATCGTACTTTATCGAAGGGTTTGAATTTTTTACTGGTGAAGACTGAACGTTTCTTTTTAAAACGGCATTGATTCTAGCCATAACTTCCTTTGGAGAAAACGGTTTAACAACGTAGTCGTCTGCACCAATTTCAAAGCCGAAGAGTTTGTCGTATTCCTCGCCTCTAGCTGAAAGCATTATAACTGGAATATCTTTAACTTTTTTTATCTCTTTAACTGCTGAAAAGCCGTCTAATTTTGGCATCATTACGTCCATTAAAATAATATCGTAGTCATTTTGTTTGCATTTTAAAACGGCTTCCATACCATCTGACGCCTGATCTGAATTAAAGCCTTCAAAATCTGCATACTCTGCTAAAACTTCTCTAATTTTTTGCTCATCATCAACAATCAAAATTTTGTACATAGCAACCTCCCTAATATGCGTTATAATTATATCTTAATTATATTAAAACAATGAATTAGCATTGTGAAATATTAGTGAAAACAATTATATTGTCATCTCAAAAACCTTTCCACCTGCAGAAAGTTTCTCTTTCAACTGTCCATTTTTGTAGACAACTGCACTTAAATTGTCTAAAAGAACCCAATTGCCCTTTTTGTCTTCATTGCTAAACTTCGAAAAATCATCTTTTCTTTCATTGTAATGAGGACAAGCACCACCACTTAAAACACCTAATGCAGAGTGAATTCTATATTCCGAATCACTTCCACTTATTATAAACGAGTCGGTAAACATTTTTTCAAACCAGCAAATAGCGCCTGCTGAAAGACCTGAAATTATTACACCTCTTTCGTATGCGTCTAAAATAAGCTTGTCAAGACCTGTTTGTTTCCAATGTTCAAGCATAAAAACAGTGTCGCCACCACCTACGTAAATCATATCGGCTTTTTCAAATTTGCCTTTAAGCTTTTCGTAATCAATTTCCTTGAAAACCGTAAGTGCACAGTCGGTTTTCAGCCCTAATTCGCCCGTATACGTTTTGTGGAATGTGTTATAATACGGCATAAAGTCGTGGCTAGCCGTACCAATAAAAAGTGCAACTGCACGCCTTTCTCCTGCACGTGCTTTTGCTAACTCTGCTATATATTTATCAATTTCTAAAGTTTCTTTTTGGCGAAGTTCTCCTCCACCGATTGCAATAATATATTTATCCATAGCCGTATTATACAATATTAACTGATATATTTCAAACATTTTTTATTTTATTACGAAATTTTTGTTTAAAATCGTTAACAAAATTAAAGGTATTGTGCTATAATGTGGTTAGTGAGGTGTTAATATGAAAACTAATTCCTATATAAATGAAGTTATCGAGTCAGTTAAAGTAAAAAACGCAACAGAACCTGAATTTGTTCAAGCTGTTACTGAAGTTTTACTTTCACTTGCTCCAGCTGTTGAAAAAAATGAAGAACTTTACAGAAAACATAGCATTTTGGAAAGAATGGTAGAACCTGACAGAATAGTTAGTTTTAGAGTCGTTTGGGAAGATGCTAACGGTCATTACCAAGTAAATAGAGGTTATCGCATACAATTTAACAATGCTATTGGACCATATAAAGGTGGACTTCGTTTCCATCCGTCAGTTAACCAAGGTATTCTCAAGTTTTTAGGCTTTGAACAAACTTTTAAAAACAGTTTGACAAGTTTACCTATGGGTGGTGGTAAAGGCGGTTCAGACTTTAACCCTATCGGTAAAACAGACGTTGAAATT
>JAFVSF010000253.1 GCA_017503885.1 Clostridia bacterium | reverse complement strand
TCGCATCTTTCACATCTTCCACCTGCAACGTTAAAGGAAAATCTTCCTGCTTTGTAGCCCCTTTCTCTAGCGTCGTTAGACGATGCAAAAATCTCTCTAATTGGAGTAAAAGCCCCCGTATAAGTCGCTGGATTGCTTCTTGGTGTTCTACCAATAGGCGATTGGTCTATAGCAATAACGTTGTCAAAGTAGTCCATTCCCTCAATGGAATCACAAATACCCGTGCGTATTTTAGAGCCGTTTTTAGCGTTTGAAATAACTGGCAATAAAACCTCGTTTACAAGCGAACTTTTACCACTTCCCGATACTCCCGTAACAGCCGTAAGCAATCCTACTGGAAATTTTACACTTACGTTTTTCAAGTTGTTTTGTTTTGCTCCAACAACTGTAAGCCATCTTCCGTCAGGCGTTTTTCTAACTTCTGGAATTTCTATTTTACGTCTTCCGGATAAGTAATCGCCAGTCAAAGATTTTGGCTCGTTGCAAATATCTTCAACCGTACCACTCGCAACAATTTCACCACCGTGAATACCTGCTTTAGGTCCTATGTCCACTATAAAATCTGCCGACCTCATAGTATCTTCATCATGCTCTACGACTATTAGAGTGTTACCTAAATCTCTAAGTTTGGTAAGAGTGTGTATGAGTTTTTCATTATCTCTTTGATGCAAACCTATACTTGGCTCGTCTAGAATATATAAAACGCCTGTAAGCCCACTGCCTATTTGTGTTGCAAGTCTAATTCTTTGAGCCTCACCACCAGAAAGAGTTCCCGCCGTTCTTGAAAGAGTTAAATAACCAAGCCCTACGTCTTCTAAAAACTTTAATCTTGCGTTTATTTCTTTTAAAATCGCCTTTGATATTATAGCTTGCGTTACGCTAAGCGTAAGCCCTGCAATAAACTCTTTCATCTTTATTATAGAAAGATCACAAAGGTCTATTATATTTAAGCCCCCTACCAAAACTGATAACGCCTCTTTTTTAAGTCTTTTACCACCACAACAAGGACAAGGAGCAGTTACCATATACTTTTCTATTTCGCTCTTGGTATAATCACTCGACGTTTCTTTATATCTTCTTTCAAGGTTATTAATAACACCCTCGTACCTCGCTAAAAAACTACCCGAAGAGGTGCTTGTACGATAAGACATATTTATTCTTTCGCCTTGCGTACCGTATAGCAAAATATCTAAAATTTCTCTTGGTAAATCTTTTACAGGTACGTCCATACTAAAACCATAATGCTTTGACAAAGCATTAAAGTACATTTGAACCATCTTTCCACTGTCTAGATTCCAACCCGTTACTGCTAAAGCCCCCTCTCTTAAAGACCTATTGGGATCGCCTATAACCAAAGTTTCATCCACCCTAGACGTAAAGCCCAATCCTTTACACTCTGGACACGCTCCAAAAGGATTGTTAAACGAGAAAAGTCTTGGCTCTATTTCTTCAATAGAAATACCACAATCTGGACAACTATAATTCGTTGAATACAACTCATTTTTACCATCACACTGAATAGTAACTAACCCTTCTGCGAGTTTAAGTGCAGTTTCCAAACTGTCGGTAAGTCTTTTTCTTATGCCGTTTTTTACAACGAGTCTATCAACGACAACCGATATGTTATGCTTTATATTTTTATCTAATTTTATATCTTCAGAAAGGTCAAAAATCGAGCCGTCTACCTCTACTCTTGCGTAGCCACTTCTTCTATAACCCTCTAACTGCTTTGTATACTCGCCCTTTCTTCCTCTTACCACCGGTGCGTTTACGTAAATTTTACTTCCCTCGGGCATTGACAAAACTTGTTCTGCGATTTGGTCAACTGTAATTCTCTCAATCTCTCTACCACATTTAGGACAATGTGGAGTTCCAACTCTTGCATATAAAAGCCTTAAATAGTCGTAAATTTCAGTAACAGTACCAACAGTTGACCTAGGATTATTAGAAGTTGTCTTTTGGTCGATAGAAATTGCAGGAGATAAACCCTCTATACTTTCGACGTCGGGCTTTTCCATTTGACCTAAAAACATTCTTGCGTAACTTGACAAACTCTCCATATACTTTCTTTGCCCCTCGGCAAAAATTGTATCAAAAGCAAGCGTAGATTTTCCACTACCCGAAAGACCTGTAAAAACTACGAGTTTATCACGTGGAATATCTATGCTAACGTTTTTCAAATTATTTTCTTTTGCGCCTTTTACCTTAATGTAATTTATCATTTATTCCTCTCTATTTTGTGCGCATTTTCTTCTTTAATTTTGCAATCGTATCTCTAATTTCTATACACTTTTCAAAATCGAGATTTTGAGATGCGATTTTCATCAAAGCCTTTAATTTTTCTATCTCTTCTGGGATATCAGTCATCTTAATATCCCTTGTAGAATCTTCTTTTTTAGTAATTTCAAGAGTGTTTACTATCTTTTTGATAATTGTTTTTGGAACTATGCCGTGAGCCTCGTTATAAGCAGACTGAATCTTTCTTCTTCGTGCAGTTTCGTCCATTGCCCTTTTCATACTGCCAGTAATTGTATCTGCATACATAATTACTCTACCCTCTGCATTACGGGCTGTTCTACCTATCGTTTGAATAAGAGCCGTATCACTACGTAAAAATCCCTCTTTGTCAGCGTCTAAAATAGCAACTAACTTAACTTCGGGCAAATCTAATCCCTCTCTTAAAAGATTTATTCCAACTAAAACGTCAATATCTCCTCGCCTTAACTCTTGAATTATATCAATTCTCTCTAACGTGTCGATATCGCTATGCATATATCTTACCTTTATCGACTGTTCTTTTAAGTAGTCTGTGAGACTTTCAGCCATTTTCTTAGTTAAAGTTGTGATAAGCACTCTACCACCACTTTTTACAACGTCGTTTATTTCCGACTGCAAATCATCAATTTGCCCTTTAGTTGGTCTTACTTCAACCAATGGATCTAAAAGTCCAGTAGGGCGTATAACCTGTTCTGCATTATTGTCAGAAAGCGACAACTCGTATTCGGCTGGCGTCGCTGAAATAAATATGGTTTGTCCAATACGGGAGTTAAACTCGTTAAAGGTCAACGGTCTATTATCGTATGCAGAGTTTAAGCGAAAACCATAATCCACTAAATTGTTTTTTCTGGACCTATCGCCATTATACATTGCTCTTATTTGAGGAACTGTCATATGGCTTTCATCTATGAATACGATAAAATCTTTTGGAAAGTAATCCAAAAGTGTAAACGGAGGTTCTCCTGGTTTTCTACCATCAAAATATCTACTATAGTTTTCTATTCCACTACAATAACCTATCTCCCTCATCATTTCGAGGTCATAACTAGTACGCTGAAGAAGTCTTTGAGCCTCTAAAAGTTTATCTTGATTTTTGTGCGTTTCCACTTCTTTACGCATATCGTCTTCAATACGCTTTAACGACTCTTCCATTTTCTCATCGCCTACAGCGTAGTGACTTGCAGGAAAAATTGCAACGTGACTTAACCTATTGATAACTTTACCCGTTACGAAATCGCACTCGCAAATCCTATCTACTTCATCGCCAAAGAATTCTACCCTTATATAAATTTCATCGTTAGATGCAGGGAAAATTTCCACCACGTCGCCTCTTACTCTAAAAGATGCACGAGAAAAATCCATGTCTTTTCTCTCGTATTGGCGAGTAACTAGAGTTCTCATAAGTTCATCACGATCTAAAGTCATTCCCTCTCGTATTGATATTGCAAGAGCAAAATATTCCTCCGGTGCACCTAAACCGTAAATGCAAGATACAGACGCAACTACTATAACGTCGTTTCTTTCAGCTAGAGAACAGGTTGCACTGTGACGCAATTTATCTATCTCGTCGTTTATAGACAAGTCCTTTTCAATGTAGGTATCTGTAGACGGAATATACGACTCTGGCTGATAATAATCGTAATAAGAAACGAAATATTCCACCCTATTTTCAGGAAAAAATTCTCTAAGCTCGTTGCAAAGTTGTGCAGCAAGCGTTTTATTGTGAGCGATGACCAACGTTGGGCGTTGAACGTTGGCAATAACGTTTGCCATAGTAAACGTTTTACCACTACCCGTTACACCTACAAGCACTTGACTTTTAAGCCCGTCTTCTATCCCCTCGCTCAAACTTTTTATAGCCTCGGGTTGGTCGCCCGTTGGAGAATATTCAGAATGTAAAATAAACTTTTTCTTTTCCATATACAAAACCAATTTTTGTGTGTTTGTAATCATTTACGCACAAAACGAATAAATTTTTAATTTTAAAAATTTCTCCACAAATACATTTTATCACAAAATTCATTTATTTACAAGTAAATAAAAAGAAAACTCTGTGAATTTGTACTTTTGCCCCTCTTCCGAATTTACCTCTTGCCATTTTACCATAAAACTACTACAAAAACTTATCTATAGGTCGATTATCACAAAATTTAGTAATGAAAAGTGTTTTAAATTTTTATGACAATTTAATTGATAACTATGTTAATATTTGCTATTGACTATTATAAGCGACTGTGTTATAATGATAACGTTAAGGAGGTATAATAATGCTCAAATCAAAACTTATTTCTTCGATTGTAGTAGTACTTTTATCGTGCTGTACAATTTTCCCAATGGGATGTCGTAAAACCTACGGCACTGTCACAGAACAAACTAAAACCAACGAACTGTTTTCTAAAGTGACAATTTCACAGACAAATGGCGACGTTCAATACATGCCAACCATCACTGCTAGTCCATCTGAAAAGGTGGAAATTCCTCTTTTATCAGGCGATATTTACACAGTATGTGCAAATTATGAGCTTTACATAACAGATGATTATAAGAAAGATAATACCGATATTTTTGCACCAACCCCAATTACAATATCATGGGAAAGTGCCGAAACTCCTTTATACTTCGTTTTTGATTTATCTACAAACGCAGATATGTCCAACTCGGAAAGTTACGTAACTTTTGATAATAGCATAACTTTTGAATATTTGTTTATGGGTTATGACTACTACTATCAAATTCAAGCAAAGTTTGAAGACCGTATAGTAAAATCAAGAGTTTTTGAATTTTCAACTTCTTATCTTCCACGTACCATATACGTTGACGACAACGTTTCTAACACGAGAGACTGGGGTGGATACCTTTGTGGCAACGGCACTATGAGAGTAAAGCAAGGTATCGTTTATAGAGGTGGTGCTCTTGAGACTATCACAGCAAAAGGTAAAGACGTAATGCTTAACAAACTCGGCATTAAAACTGACCTCGACGTAAGAGGCGACGGCAGTGCAACATCTAACCGTTCCCCACTTGGCGTAAACGTTAATTATATTGAAACTAAAGGTCCTTACTATTTAGGCACAGTAGGTATTGATTTTGGCAAAGGCACTTTATCAGACGAAAGACAAGCATATAAAGATGCTCTTATTACAGAAATTAAAGCGTTTGCAAACCCAGACAATTTCCCTATTTACGTTCACTGCTCTTTAGGTAGAGATAGAACAGGTACTCTTTGTTTCCTTATTAACGCTCTTTTAGGTGTTAGCGAAACGGACCTTTATCGTGATTACGAAATTTCTATGATGTCTGCTACTGGAACAAAAGACGGACAAACTGCTAAGTATATGGTAGGCACAGCATTTAAAGGTCTTTATAATTACATAAAGCGTTATAGCTACAAAGATTTAGCAGGCAATGCTGAAAAATATCTGCTTGACTTAGGTATCACCCAAGAGGAAATTGATGCTATCAAAGCAAATATGCTTGAGGAGGTAGAATAATATGTTACGTAAAATTTTATCTTTTATAACAGCAACCACTCTTGCTTTTAGTATTTTTGCTTTTAGCCCCAAGACAACTACAGTTACAGCAGAGTCCAACGATTTCGATTGCACGTACAGTGCAGGCGCACAAGACCTAATTACAAATTTAAGATACTTTGGCTCTAGCGAGATTATAACATATACTGAGGAAGAGGCTGTTAGTGCCGGTATTCCAGCAGGATTTTCCGGTGACGTTTTAAAAGTTGTTGGTTTACACGGTTCTACAGACCAAGGTGCTTTACTTGACTTTTCGCATTTAAATATCCCTTCTTTTACAGTTGAATCTATCACTTTTAGAGTTTACGTTAGTAGCGACTCTAACACAAGCGACGGATACCCTGAAGTAAGAATCCCTAAACCTTACAAACCTAACGAATGGACATTTAGATATTATGATATTAAAAATCATATTGCCGAGTGGCACGACGTTGTTTTTACTGGCGACTTATCTCCTTTATGTGAAGACGGCATACTTGCCAAATTTGAATTTGGGTTAAGACATAAAAATGTGAGCGATTTCTATATTGATAGTATAAAGATAAATTACATTGAAGACAACGACGCTCCTGTAATTAACTATAATGGTAAAGACCACTTAATAATTACTGAAGGCCAACCATTAAACCTTAACGTTTCTGCAACCGACGCAGTGCAAGGCGATGTAGACGTTGAAATGATTTGGGCAGACCCTTCTAAAATAGATGAGCAAGGCAACCCAATGTTAGGCGAACACACTTTAACCTTAAGATCAACAGACTATTTTGGCAACGTAGCAGAACGAACTATAACAATTACTGTAACGACTCCAGACACTACTGCCCCTACTTTCTCTGTACCAACCGAAAATATCTACGTTAAAATTGGAACAACTCCACTTATAAGCGTTAAGGCAACCGACGATAGAGATGACGTAACTCCAACCTATACTTGGTCTGAAGGTGCTTTAGATAAAAAAGGTAGACTTACTGAAGGCGTACACACTCTCACAATTAGTGCAAGCGATTTAAGTGGCAATACCACTACGAAAACAATCACATTTACCGTAACTGAAAACGGCGATTCTTCCGACAACGTAATCGATGAAGACGAACTTTGTAAAGAAGAAGAGAGCGAGTCTGAAAGCGAAACTGAGAGTGAAATTGAAAGTGAAGTTGAGAGCGAAAGTCAGTCTGAAATAGAATCAGAAACTGAAAGTCAAACAGAGTCTGAAACTGCAAGCGAATTAGAAAGTGAAATTGAGAGCGAAAGTCATTCTGAAATAGAGTCTGAAACTGAAAGCGAAATAGAAAGTGAATCTAAAGAAGCAACCTCTTCAGTTGAAAGCAATTCAATCGACAGCGAAGAGATTAGTTCAAGTGAAAGCCTTGAAAGTGGCGAAGCTACAACTTCATTTAGTTGTACAGGCTCAATCTCTGCTCTTCCTTTTGTTTCTCTTATAACACTCGCTGGAATAGTTGTTTTTATTAGAAAAAGAAAATAAGAGGTTAGGTTTATGGAAAAATACGCATGGAGTGCAAAAATAAAACCTGGCACTGAGGCTGAATATATAAAAAGACACAATGAAATTTGGCCTGAAATGGTAGAACTTTTAAAAGCATCAGGTATTAAAAATTACACTATTTGGCTTACCGGCACAACACTTTTTGGTTATTATGAGTGCGAGCATGGCATTGAGTTTGCGACAAAAACTCAAGCCAATAGCCCTATCGTTGACAAATGGAACGAATATATGAAAGATATTCTTCTTATGGAAATGGACCCTGAAACGGGTGCTCAACCAAAACTTAAAAAAGTGTTTGAATTAGACTAATAATTAAAAATGATAAAAAAATTAGAGACGGTTTTAAACCGTCTCTTTTTATTTGTTGATAGTTGTATAAAAACTTTATTACAACTTTAACTGATTAATGAAAAGTTTTAGATGCGAGCAAAACAAAAAATTTATGAGTTTTATAAAAGGGAGTTACCTTGTTGGTAACAGGAATTTTAGAAAACCGTGAATTTTGCCGTATTGCGAAGTAGATAAAGCTTTGTAATAACAGATACAAGATGTAATAAAGTTAATTATTAAAATCTTCAAATCTATACTCTGTTACAGATTTGAAAACTTCGCCTTTTTTCAACTCGCAAGAAGGGAAATTTTCCTCGTTTACTGCATTTGGAAAGGCTTGCGTTTCTAAACAAACGCCGTGGCGTTTATAATATACGTTTCCTCCTTTGCCTTTTTCCTTATTAAGGAAATTACCTGTATAAAGTTGAAGTGCAGGTCTATCAGTAAAACATCTCATTCTTATGTTATTTCTTGCACTTGATAAAACTGCAACCTCACGGAAACCTTCGCCTTTTAAAACAAAGTTATGGTCGTATCCGTCTGCAAAACTCAACTGCTCGTCATCCTCATTGATATCTTTACCAATAAATTTTGCCCAGTTGAAATCCATAGGAGTTCCCTTTACTGGAACAATCTCTCCTGTAGGTATAAGATTTTTGTCGATTGGGGTAAAAGAATCTGCCTTTATTGACAAAAACATATTTTCAACACTTTCTTTTTCGTTTAAATTAAAATAGGTATGGTTAGTGAGGTTTATTACAGTATCTTGGTCTGCTACAGCAACGTATTCAATTCCCAAATTGTTGCCATCAACGTAATATCTTACACCGATTAAAGCATTACCAGGAAAACCTTCTTCACCATCGGGAGATAATCTTTTAAACTTTATCTCATTTTCGGTATAACTTACCACTTCCCATACAAACTTATCAAAACTGTATTGTCCACCGTGAAGAGTATTGCCACCCTCGTTTTTATACAAGTTGTACGAATTCCTACCAATAGACAGTCTTCCACCTTTTATACGATTTGCAACTCTGCCTATAGTTGCACCGAAATAACAACTACCAGCCTCGTATTCTTCTGCTGTGTCATATCCCAAAGCAAGGTCAAAACCACGGTATTTTATAGATTGTACTGTTGCACCGTAATCCAAAAGAGTAACTTCTAAATTTTCGCCTTTTATAACGTATGAATGAACTTCTGCTCCGTTTGAAAGCTTACCGAAAAAAACTTTTTCCATAAACACCTCATAGTTTCTATCTAATTTACATATATTTTAACATTTATTTTATTTTTCAGCAAGGATTTTTTTAAATTTCTTGCACTTTTTAACTTTTTATGTTAAAATTACTTTATTATTTGCAAAAGGAGGCTCTGTATGACTGGCGAAGAGAAAGACTTAACTTTACAGGAAGTTATCGAAGTACCCGAAAAACGCGACTACGAAGAAGAACTTCTCCTTATAGCCTCTGAAAATCACACGTTAAAAGAATTAAAAGAAATTCTTTTTGACTACCACGAAAACGACATCGCATCTATCATTCCTAAACTTGATAGAGAAACCCGTACCAGATTTTACAAAGCATTAGGCATTGATAGAGTTTCCGACGTATTCACTTATCTTGACGACGTTGAGGAATACATAAGCGAGTTAGATAGCGAAAAAGCAGCAGACATTATTGAAAGCATGGACGCCGACGACGCTATCGACGTTTTAGAAGAACTTGAGGAAGAGAAAAAAGAAGAAATTATAAGTCTTATGGAAGAAGAATCGGTTGCAGATATTCAACTTATCGATTCTTACGAAGAAGACGAAATCGGTAGTAAAATGACTACCAACTATATATCTTTCCCAAAAACTTACACTGTAAAACAAGCAATGCGTACGGTTATTCGTGAAGCCGAAGAAAACGATAACATTTCTACACTTTACGCAATTGAAGAAGACGGCTCTTTTTATGGTGCAATTCAACTTAAAGATTTGATAAGGGCAAGAGAAACCACTCCTCTTGACGACATAATAACCACCTCTTACCCTTACGTGTATGCACGTGAAACTGTCTCTAACTGTCTTGAACAGTTAAAAGACTACTCCGAAGACTCTATTCCCGTGTTAAACATAAACAACCTTCTAATCGGTGTAATTACCTCTTCAGATATCGTTGAAGTAGTAGATGAAGAATTAGGCGAAGACTACGCTAAACTCGCAGGTTTAACTGAAGAGGAAGACGTTAACGAACCAATTTTTAAGAGTGTTAAAAAGCGTATTCCTTGGCTTTTAATCTTGCTTGCACTTGGGATTTTTGTATCAAGTGTTATAAGCAAATTCCAAGAAAGTATACCAATAGGCCTTTTGGTTTTATACTCCTTCCAAAGTTTAATACTTGGTATGAGTGGTAACACAGGCACTCAATCTCTTGGTGTAACTATAAGAGTTTTAAGCGACGACGATTTGACTAGAAAAGGTAAATTAAAGTTTATTTTTAAGGAACTTCGAGTTGGACTTTTGAACGGTTTGATTATGGGTATTATATCCTTTATCTTAATTGGGCTATACGTAACGTTTTTAACAAACTACCCTAAAACTTACCAAATACCATACTATGGTTTTTCTATATCTTCTTGCATAGCATTTTCTTTAGTTGCAACTACGATAATAGCAAGTTTCGTAGGAACGATAATTCCTATGACATTTAAGAAAATTGGTATTGACCCTGCCGTTGCATCAGGCCCTCTTATTACTACTATTAACGACTTAATTTCCGTTTTAACCTACTACGGAATTTCACTTCTTTTATTTGTTCAAATCGGGTTGTTTTCTTACCCTATACTTTAAACAAAAAAGCCTTTCGCCGTATGGCGAAAGGCTTTTTAAAACTCTAAAATATTTAAATAATCGACTTATACAGGGCTTTCTGACAATCTTCTCCCTATATTTGCTTTTACTTTTTTCATAGTAGGAATATATGCAATAACAAACAGTGATATACTTACTAACCAACTTACAGGATAAATTGCATAAAGTACTAAAAGTTCGTGATACAGTTTACAAATAGTATTTATATAAATAATTCTAAACACACAAGTACCTGCTAAAGTTAAGCACATTGCAAGCGTAGATTTACCCAATCCTCTTAAAGAGTTACTTAAAACGTCCATCACTCCACACGTAAAATAAGTTGTTGAAATAAGCACTATTCTAGTAAAAGCAATTTCTGCAACAATCTTTTCTTCTGCCATAATACCACATATTGCAGGTGCTATCGCAACAATAATCGCTCCTACGCCAACTCCTACTACCGTAACAACTGCAAGCGAATATAAAATAGTCTTTTTAATTCGCTCAAAATTATTCGCACCGAGATTTTGACTTACAAATGCTAAAGCAGAAAGGCTTATCGCATTCATTGCGTTATAAATAAACCCATCTAACTGACCGGCAATAGTATTTGCCGCCATAACTTGTTTTCCAAACGAATTTATAGTAGACTGAATAAGCACGTTTGAAAGGGCGAATAAACAGCCTTGAAGACCTGCAGGCAGACCTATTTTTATCATCATTTTAAGTTCTTTAGGATAAATTCTAATTCGCCTTAATTGCAACTTTGCAAAGCCGTTACCTTTAAGTAAAACTATTATAGATAAGGTTGCTGATATTGCTTGAGAAACTACCGTTGCTATTGCAACGCCCTCTACGTCTTTTTTGAAAACTACTATAAAAAGAATATTAAGCCCTACGTTAACTGCCCCACCTATCATTAAGAATATCATAGGTCTTAAAGTGTCGCCTACAGCCCTTAAAATAGATGCACAAAAGTTATAAAGAAGTAGTATTGGCATACCTATGAAATAGATTGTCATATATTTCACAGATAAATCTATGATATCTGGGTCGCATTTCATCCACGTTAAAAAAGTTCTTGCAAAAGCCACGCCCACTATCATCAAAGCTAAACCTATGCCAACGCTAAGAACCATTGACATACCAACCATACGCCTTGCTCTTTTTTCGTTGTTTTCGCCTACGCATCTTGCTATTAAAACGTTTGCGCCAACGGAAAGACCTATAAATAAGCCTACTATAAGGTTGATAAGTGCTGCCGTTGCACCAACTGCGGCGACTGGGTCGTCTCCTGCAAAAATACCCAACACGGCTACGTCTGCAGCATTGAATAAAAGTTGTAAAACGTTAGTCGCAA
This sequence comes from Clostridia bacterium, assembly GCA_017503885.1. Taxonomy (GTDB): domain Bacteria; phylum Bacillota; class Clostridia; order Christensenellales; family Borkfalkiaceae; genus UBA10281. Next base: position 10,276 of record JAFVSF010000253.1, on the reverse strand, counting down.
GCAACGGCAATGCGTAAATTATTAATTTTTTAAGTAGTGCACCCTCGCACATGTTCATTTCTCTATTTTTGAACATTTAGAACCTTCTTTTCTTTCGTGTTAATCAATTATTTAAGTCTTTCAGTAAGGTAATCTATTGCCGTTTCAAATTTAACGCCATACCAGTGAGTTGTATCTCCATAAGTATTTGCTATACATTTATATGTATAATCTGCTGCAATTTTTGCACTTTCAAAAAGGTCATTACCCCTTAAATAAGCACCTACAAATGCAGATGAATACACGTCGCCAGTTCCGTGGCACCCCTTTTCAAACTTAGCATGTTTGTAATACTGCTTTGTGCCGTTTTCATAAACGACAACGCCAGTAGTGTCTTTGGTATAACTTATCCCTGTTAAAACAACTGTTTTTGCCCCCATCTTATCGAGTGCGTGTAAAACCTCGTCAACGTATGCCTCGTCGTAGTTTTCCCTATACTCAAGTCCAGTCATATAACAAGCTTCGGTAATATTAGGCACGATAACGTCTGCCACAGCACAAAGTTTAGCCATTTCTTTAGCATAAGAAAGGTCAAAAATAGAATAAAGCTTTCCATTATCACCCATAGCAGGATCTACTATCAACTTTGCTCCGTCACGTAAAAATTCACTCTTCATACGCTTTACGTATTCAATTTGAGTAATGCTACCGAGATAGCCTGTATAAATACAGTCAAAAGATATCCCCTCTTTTGCCCAATGGTCTAAAATCTTAGGCATATCTTCTGTTAAATCTCTAAAAGTAAATCCACTAAAGCCAGCAGTATGAGTAGATAAAACTGCCGATGGCAATATGCACGTTTCCACACCACACGCAGAAAGTATTGGAAGAGCTACGGTTAATGAACATTGTCCAAAACAAGATATATCTTGAACTGTTAAAACTCTTTTATATCCCATAATAATACCTCAAAAAAATTAAGATTATTTTACTACTTGGTTTAATCTGTTGTCAATTAATTTTTACCGATTTGAAAAATATAAATATTTTTCATTATTTCATCACATTATTTTGGGCGTGGCAAGATTTAGCCACGCCCAATTAATATTTAAGGAATAAGACAAACGCCCAAAAGCACTACGCCAAGAGCAATTCTATACCAACCAAACACTTTAAAATCGTGTTTTTTTACAAAATTCATAAGCATTTTGATAGCCAACATAGACACAGCAAACGCTATCGCCATACCCAAAATTAAAGCACCTACTTCTGTTGAAGAAAAACTGCCACCATCTAAAATAAACTTTAAGATTTTAAACGCTCCCGTTCCAACCATAGTTGGAATTGCAAGGAAAAAAGTAAACTCTGCCGCAGTCGTCCTAGAAAGACCTAATATGAGTGCACCAATTATCGTAACACCTGACCTTGACGTACCTGGGATTGATGCTAAAATTTGAAAACATCCAATTAAAAATGCAGTTTTATACGTAATTTGTCCAGCCTCTGTTACCTTTGGCTCTTTGTTTTTATTTTTGTTTTCAATTATAATAAACAAAACGCCATACAAAACAAGCATCGATGCAATTAAAACAATCTCAATAGTAGGGTTTATTCCTTCTAAAAGCGCGTCAACTAAAACTGCAACCAACGCAGGAAGACACGCTACAATAATTTTAAACCACATCGAGAAAACGTCTTTTCTAACTACAACCTTTCTTTTAGTTAGTTCTCCATTGCCTTCAATTTGCTGTCTTTCTAACGCAAATGGAAAAATTCTATTAAAGAAAAGAACTACTACTGCAAAAATTGCTCCCAGTTGAATTACGTAATCAAAAACGTCTGGAAACCCTTCCGAAAATTTAGGTGACCAAAACGTTCCCCCAAATTTTTCCCAAAGGTTTGCAAAAATAATCATATGCCCCGTACTTGAAACGGGAAGCCACTCCGTTATACCTTCCACAATGCCAATAAGCACTATTTTTAATACGTCTAAAAATTCCATAATACCTATTATATGGTCGATAATCAACTTATAGACCTATTTTTTCATTTTAAATATCATAACCCACTGCAAAACAGTGGGTTATTGTATTATTTATTTTTTGCAATCAAATTAGCCTTCAATTTTTTCTAAAAGCTTGAGGTCGATACCCTTTTCGCCAATTTTGATAATTTCAACTTTTACGGTGTCGCCAATAGCAAGAACTTCTTCAACAGAGTTGATTCTCTTTTCGCTCATTTTAGAAATGTGAATCATACCGTCTTTTCCTGGAGCAAGTTCACAAAATGCGCCAACTTTTGGAAGAATTCTAACTACTGTAGAGATAAACATATCGCCAACTTCCGGATCTCTTGCAATAGACATTACCATTGCTTTAGCCTTTTCAGCCATAGAAAGATCTTCACCGTAAGTTGCTATGCAAACCTTACCTTCATCGTTGATATCGATTTTAACACCAGTTTCATCAATAATCTTATTGATAGTCTTACCACCACTGCCGATAACGTCTTTAATTTTATCTGTTGAGATAACGAAAGAAAGAATCTTTGGAGCGTATTTGCTAACTGTTGCGTTTGGCTCAGGAATACAATCAAGCATCTTGTTAAGGATGTGTTGTCTACCTTCGTTAGCTTGTTTAATTGCCGTTCTTAAAATATGCTCGTCGATACCTTTAATCTTAATATCCATTTGGATAGCAGTAATACCTTTAGTAGTACCTGCAACCTTAAAGTCCATATCGCCAAGGAAATCTTCTAAACCTTGAATATCAGAAAGAACTGCTACGTTGCCAGTAGTTGTGTCTTTAATAAGACCCATAGCGATACCTGCAACTGGTCTCTTAATAGGAACACCTGCATCCATAAGAGCCATAGTTGAACCACAAACTGATGCTTGTGAAGTTGAACCGTTTGAAGAAAGAACTTCAGAAACAAGTCTAATTGCATATGGGAATTCCTCTTCTGAAGGAATAACTGGCTCTAAAGATCTTTCTGCCAAAGCACCGTGACCGATTTCACGTCTACCTGGGCTCTTAAGACCTCTTGCCTCGCCTGAAGCATAACCAGGCATATTGTAGTGATGCATATATCTCTTGTACTCTTCGTTGTCAAGACCTTCGAGTTTTTGAACTTCTGAAATAGTACCGAGCGTACAAGTCGTCATAACTTGAGTTTGACCTCTTGTGAATACGCCGCTGCCGTGTACTCTTGGTAAAATACCGTGTTCGCACCAAATTGGTCTAATTTCAGTAAGACTTCTTCCGTCTGGTCTAACGCCTGCGTTAGTAATCTTTGCTCTTACCTTTTCTTTAGTGATATAATAAAGAGAATCTTTAATTTCTCTTGCCATATCAGGATAAATTTCAGCAAAATGCTCTAAAGTTTCAGCTTCAACTGCATCTTGACGTGCTTGTCTTTCTTGTCTATCAAAAGTGTCGAGTGCATAGTCGAGTTTTTCGCTAGCAAATGCTCTTACTGCATCGTCAAGGTCTGCTGGAATATGGTAAAGATCCATTTCTCTCTTTGGCTTGCCTACTTTTTCAACGATTGTTTCAATAAATGCACATTGCTTTTTAATTTCTTCGTGACCGAATAAAATTGCACCTACCATTTGCTCATCGTCGATTTCTTTAGCACCTGCTTCAACCATCATGATTGCGTCTTTAGTACCAGAAAGGTTAAGTGCTAAAACACTTCTTTCCTTTTGTTCAACTGTTGGGTTGATAACGTATTCGCCGTCAACGATACCAACAACTACTGAACCGGTAGGTCCTGCCCATGGAATATCTGAAATAGAAAGTGCGATTGAACTACCAAGCATAGCAAATGGTTCTGGAGCGATATCTGGATCAACAGATAAGGTTGTTGCGATAACCGTAACGTCGTTGAAAAGCCCCTTTGGGAAAAGAGGTCTAATTGGTCTGTCAATAAGTCTTGAAGTAAGAATTGCTTTATCGCTTGCTCTACCTTCTCTCTTTTTAAAACCGCCAGGAATTTTACCTACTGCGTACATCTTTTCTTCGTAATCAACCGAAAGTGGGAAGAAATCCATACCATCTCTTGGTTTGTCTGCCATTGCAACGTTTACCATTACTACGGTTTCTCCGCATCTTACGATACAAGAACCGTTAGCCTGTTGAGCGTACTTGCCAACGTCAACAGTTACTTCTCTTCCGCCTACTACGGTCGTGAAAATGTTGTGATTTTCTAACATAATTTTCTCCTTTTCTGACTCTTTGTGTAATTTATAGAACACGCATCTCTGCGTTTACTTGCGTTTTTGCCCGATACCAAATAAGAATAAAACAAACTCGATTTTAAACGGCTTAGTTTTAGGCGAGTTTAGGTTATTCTCGCTTGGTATAACCGAACGGGCATACGTTACTATGCGTAGCACAGTAAAACGGGGAGTATAGAAAATACTCCCCACATCAATTACTTTCTCAAGCCAAGTTGTGCAATAAGCGCTCTGTATCTTTCGATATCTACAGACTTAAGGTAATCAAGCATACCCTTTCTACGACCTACCATTTTAAGAAGGCCACGACGAGAGTGCTTATCGTTTTTGTTCACCTTAAGGTGCTCGTTAAGGTGGTTAATTCTAGCAGTTAAAAGTGCGATTTGTACTTCTGCTGAACCAGTGTCACCTTCGTGTCTTGCGTATTGGTTAATGAGTTCGGTTTTGTTTTCCATTTTGTTTATCCTCCTATATGGAAATGTTCACTTAAAACGAAGTTAAAGCGTCGAGTATTCGCAATACCTCGCAATAAGCACGATAATATATTAACATATATAATGCAAAAAAGCAAACGTTTATAAAGTATTATCTAAAAAGAATTTATTTTTTTCTTCTATTATTTTGTCAACCTTTTCAATGTAAGTCTTAATATCTTTAGGTGCACCGTAGCGTTCTATCCTATTTTCGCTTAAAATAAGTTTTTTTGTAACTGCGTTTGCACCACACGCTAGGTTGTCGCTTATCTCTTCCATAACGTCTATGTTATAAATACACGCCTTGCCTTTTTTTGTGTAGCCCGTATTCTCTAAATTGCCTGCCATATACTTTTGGCGATACATATAATATGGGTTATATCCGTTATTAATCAACTTATAGACCGAGTAATCTATCATTTTTGAAATTTCACCCTCGGCTAACCTTTCGGTCGTTTCCTTTAATTTGCTACCCTTTTTAAGCGATAAAGTATGCACCGTTATATTATCGGGATTAAGTTCTACAGCCTTGTCTATACTATATTTAAAATCATCAAAACTCTCGCCTGTTAGCCCTGCAATCAAATCCATATTTACAGAAAAACCAAATTCTTTTGCAAGTTCAAACTTTTTATATATATCTTCTGCAGTATGTTTTCTTCCAATAATTTTTAAGGTTTTGTCATTAAAAGTCTGTGGATTAACGCAAATTCTAGTAACGCCGTATTTTTGTAAGAGTTGTAAAGTTTCTCTTTCAATTACGTCTGGTCTACCAGCCTCTACCGTATATTCACAATCTACCTTTCCTATTGCTTTTAGTACTTTTTCAAGCAAATGAAGAGGAAGTGAGACTGGAGTACCACCACCCACGTATACAGAACGCAAGTTTTTAATTAATGGTTTAGCATTTTCTATTTCTTTAACAAGTGCGTCTATATATCCGTCAAGTTGCTTTTCCTTTCCAATCTCGTTTGATAAAAACGAACAATACAAGCATCTTGAAGGACAAAATGGTATACTAACAAAGAAATCACAGTTATCGTTTTTTAACTCGTAAATTCCTTTTTGCTCTTCGATAATTCTACCAACTATATCTAGTTTACTCTCATCGACAAGCATTTCTTCAGCCATTTCTTCTCGCCAGTTTTTACCTAATGAATAAGCGTATTTTACTGGTCTAATTCCAGTCATCGCTCCCCAAATAAGTTTTTGACCAAGTACGCTAGAAAGTGCCTTATACAGTGCTAGTTTAGCATATCTTTTTACGTAACGCTTTTTTTCTATGCCTTCCACATTTCCTATATCTTTTGAAAATTCAAAACATTTACCTAAAACGTCAACCGTATCAAAAACGACGGTAGCCTCTTCAAAATGAGTATGCGAAATCTCTAAATCTTCAGTATTTTCGAAAAATTTGGAGGCTTCAATAAAATCAGCCTCCATCCATTGTAAATTAGTAGTTATCTTCATTTATAGGATTATACTTCCTTTCGTGATTTATAGTTGTTCGCCCTTCGTGTCCGGGTAAAACTTCAATTTCCCCATCTAAAACAAAAAGCTTATTAAAAATTGAACTTTTTAACTGTTGAAAATCCCCTGTTGGCAAGTCACATCTTCCGTAAGACAACGCAAATAGCGTATCTCCACTAAAAAGCATATTACCAAACAAAAGACAAACCGAGCCTTGTGTATGACCTGGAGTTTTTATAACGTCAAATTCTATACCACCGACATTATTTTTTCCGTCGTGTAAAATGTAGTCAGCCTCAAAGGATAAACTGCCAAATCCTGCATACTCCGACATATTAGTATAAGACGTCAACATTTTAGAGTCTTCTTGAGAAATATATACGGGTATACCGTATTCTCGACAGTGTTTAGCGTCTGCAACGTGATCGAAGTGTCCGTGCGTTAAAACTACGCCTTTAATTGTAAGCCCAAGCTGTTTTGCTTGATTTAAAATTATAGAAAAGTGGCCACCGAGGTCGATTATTAAGCAATTTTTAGTTTCCGTATCATAAACTGTATAGCAATTTGCATCAAGTGGTGGCACTATATTTACTAGGTATTTTATCATGATTGTGGCCTGAAAATATCAATAATATCTTTATTTTGACTAACTTTTGTAAACAACGCTTCAATGTCTTCTTTCTTATTTATTCTAATAGTAAAGTCAACTATCGATTGTCTATTTTTAGAGTCGATACGTCCGTTTACAGAAGCGATAAATAATCCAAGTGCAGTACAAGCATTAGACACGTAAACAAGTATTGGGGTACTTTCTCCACCTATTACTCTTACAGATATGTTGTAACTACCAACAACTTCAGTCCACTCTGCTTCCAAGAATCTTGCAGGGTCTTCCCCTCTCATATTTGGACAATCTCTTCTATGCACTGTTACGCCTCTACCACGAGAGATATATCCTATAATATCATCCCCTGGAACTGGAGCACAACAACCTGCAAACCTTACGAGGAAGTTATCACAACCCTTAATCTTTACACCACCAACGTGATTAGTTGCCTTTTTATACTTGGTTTCGACAATTTTTTGTGGTATTGGATTTTCCTTTTTGTGATAATCAATAAGTTTTAAAAGAACTTGGTTTACCGTAACAGCACCACAACCTACAGCAGTAAACATTTCCTCTTCAGTAGAGAACGAAAGCTTTTGACTTATAATTTCAAAGCTAAGAGGTGTTAAAAGTTCGCCAAAATTATAGCCTTTATTTTTAGCCTCAAGTTCGAGCATAGTCTTGCCTTTCTTTTCATTTTCAGCAGAATCTGCCTTTTTAAAGAAAGCCTTTATTTTTGCTCTTGCACCTGGGGATTTCGCTATTCTAAGCCAGTCCCAAGATGGTCCTTTTGAAAGTTTTGACGTTACTATTTCTACTATGTCGCCAACGTTTAAGGTGGTTGTGATTGGCACCATTTTACCGTTTACTTTTGCACCGACACACTTATGTCCAACCTCAGTGTGAATTCTATACGCAAAATCGATAGGCGTAGCATCTTTTACCAAACTTAAAACTTCGCCTTTGGGGGTAAATACTAAAACTTCGGTACTATAAACGTCGCCTTTTAAACTCTCTAAAAACTCTGTGGAGTTACTGAGTCCTCCTTGCCATTCCATAACCTCTCTAATCCAAGAAAGTTTTTGGTCAAAATTATCGGAACTGTCTTTGTTTTCTTTGTATTTCCAGTGAGCAGCAATACCAAATTCTGCAGTGTGGTTCATTTCCCACGTTCTTATTTGTATTTCAAATATTTTACCCACACTAGTAACTACTGTTGTATGCAAGCTTTGATAAAGGTTTTCTTTAGGCATTGCAATGTAGTCTTTAATTCTTCCTGGAATCGGTTTCCACTTTTTGTGGATTTTTCCCAAAAGTTCATAACATTCGTCAACCGTTTTTACGATAACTCTAACTGCAGTCAAATCGTAAATTTGGTCGAGCGATTTGCCCTGCTTTTTCATCTTTTTATATATACTATAGAAGTGTTTTGGTCGACCAAAAACTTCGCCTTCGATAGACGACTCTTCTAGAATATGCTTAAGTTCATTTACAACGAAAGCTACAAATTGCTGTCTTTCGTGTATCTCATCATTGATATTTACTGATAAAAACTCGTACCCCTCTGGATCGATATATTTAAGACATAAGTCTTCAAGTTCACATTTGATTTGCGATATACCAAGTCTTCCTGCAAGTGGTGCGTAAATATCTAACGTTTCATGTGCCATTCTTAATTGTCTTTCGTGAGAAAGGAAATTGAGTGAACGCATATTATGAAGTCTATCGGCAAGTTTTATTATAATTACTCTTATATCTTTTGCCATAGACACGAAAATCTTTTTAAAGTTTTCGGCTTGCTCTTCTTCTTTAGAACGGAATTCAATTTTATCAAGTTTTGTAACGCCTTGAACAAGTTGTAACACTTCATCGCCAAACAACTCTTTTATATCGCCTTCTGAAACTTGCGTATCTTCTATTACGTCATGCAAAAACGAGGCTGCAACGGTGTCGCAGTCCATACCTAAACTAATTAAAATATTTGCCACAGCAACAGGGTGAGTGAAATACTCTTCACCCGACGCACGCTTTTGACCATTATGCGCCTCTTTTGCAAAATGGAAAGCACGCTCTAACACCTCACGCTCTGTTTCAAGATAATTTTCTCTTATGCTTTTTAAAATCTCTTCGTACATAAATTTATCCTAAAATACGTTTAATCAACTTATAGATTGACGAATCCTCTAAATCTCTCTTAATTCCAACAACTGCTTTATACCTACCTGACTGAGGAATTATAAGCCCCAATTCAATAAATACTCTTAATGCAAGTACAACTTGTCGCACGTTTATTCCTGACTCTTTTGCAATTTCAGTAACATTCAAAAATCCTTGTTGGCGATTTTTAACAGCCATATAAACTTTACCTAGTTCAGCCCTATCGACACTAAGACCTGCTGTATCAAACCCGTTTATCTCGGTATTGACGTACACTCTAGCATCAGTTTCTATTACAGATAATGGTTTATCTAAATAAACAACAGTTTTATAACCGTTTGGAATATAACCGTTTGAGCCTAATGTTATTAAATTAATATTTCCCTTTTTGCTAGCAATCAATACGCTTTTATTGAAACTTGCAACGCCGTTTAATTTTTCTAACGTTTTAAAATTATTAACAATAAATAACGTTCCGTAAATATCCTTCTTTGCCCTTGATAAAATCTCTTCGGCTTGGGTTGTGTTAATCTCTTGATACTCGCCTTTTTGGTTAATAAGGTCCAACTGGGCGTTTAAAATAGCCGACTCAACACTATCACTTTTTTTACACACTGAAATTATATCTTTTACGTGTCCTTTTAAAGATTCTCTACCATTAAAGACCGAAACGTTTGGCTCAAACACAATTAACTTAGTCATTTCTGAGTTTAAAACGGTTAGATTTTCTACACCATAAAACATTAAAAGTTCTAAATGTTCAGTTTTAAAAGATACGTGTTGAGAACCGATTTTAAGTGGAGATGCATACGCCCTATCGCATTCTACTGCAAAAAACGGCTTTTTATTTCCTACTCCAAACGGCTCTAGAAGAGCAATTTCTTTTGCAAATTCAACTGTGAATTTACTATTTATTATTTCTTCTACTTCCGTTTCTTGAACAAAATCGGTAACGTCGCAATTAGCAACCAAATATTCATTTAAAGCTGTTTCAAAGGAACTAAACATGTCGATATTTAACGTGACACCAGCAGCTTGTGCGTGCCCACCGTAATCTTCAACAAACTCTTTTACACTTCCCAACGCTTTAAAAATATTAACCCCCGCAACAGACCTTGCACTGCCGTGAAGTACCCCGTCTTTTTCTGCAAAAAGAATAACTGGTTTTGAATATTCTTCCACAAGTTTTGCAGCAACGATACCTATAAGACCTGCACGCCACTCGCTACTATATAGGGCTATAACTCGATTATTAGGCGATTTTGCCATAATCATAGCCTGTGCAGTTTTATATAACCCCTCACACTCTATTTGCCTTTTTGAGTTGAAATCATTTAGCATTTTAGATAGGGT
>JAFVSF010000252.1 GCA_017503885.1 Clostridia bacterium | reverse complement strand
GAAACTGTTTCACTTGCAGATTTAAGCGTAGGCGAACACCTTATTAAGTTCTACGTATACGATGCAGAAGGCACGCGCTATGCCTTAGGTAAAGCTCAGTTGTTTACCATAATTGGTGCAAACTAAAATTTAAAGTATAGCCGAGCGAATTATCGCTCGGCTAAAGGAGTTTTATGAAAAGAGAAAAAACAAAAAAATTTTTAAAAATATTAATTTTACCAGCGTTACTTCTCACGTTGTCGTTGACTGCACTAACGTCGCAAAAGTCCATTGCAAAAGCAGACTCAACGTTCTCTCTTAAAAATGTAAGCGTAGCAAAAATTGTTGAGGGTGAAGAAGGCATAACTAATATTTACACTGTTACTGAAGAAGACGTTGCTATTTCTAAAGAAATCGAAGTTGATGACACACTAAATGACGTTTACGTAATACTTGATAAAAGCATTACAAGCGATTCAACTCCATTCCAGTTAGTTTCGACTAGCGGTAATAGAATAGAAACAACTTCAACAACTAACTCGTTAATTCTTAATGATAGCAGTGTTTTTGGTGCAACCTCAAATCAATATCAACTTGTTTATATAGATGGGAATTTTGGTCGCATTTCGGAAATTTATGGCAAAGTGTATTTGTACGGGGGCAATGTTAATATACTAAAACCTATAGAAGTAGGCGATAAAGTAGTTGGCCCTACTTTTTGTTTTAATTTTAGAAATCAAACAAGCGGCTATGCAAAACTTTTCCATAGTAACAAATTAGAGTTTGTGTTTAACATGACAAATAGAAACTTTGCATTCTCTAATGATAACAATCCACCAGCTACTATAACAAATGTTTCTTGTATTTTTGAAAATACTAACGTGATTTTCAATTTTTCAGAGGGAAGTATTGATGGAGAGGTTAGCATAGACTCTTCAACTGCAATCACCCAATTATCGGAAGATTATGAAGTATTTAAGCTAGAAGAAGTAAAAGCGAATCCAGAGCCTGAAGATGCAGAACCAGAAAGCACTGGGCCTATAGGTGGTGGCACGGGTGGTGGAACAATAGGCAACATGGATTCCACCGAAGATAAACCTCTTAATTTAAACTGGCTATGGTACGTTGGTGCAGGTCTTTTAATTTGTGGATGTGCTTTATTTGTAATAACAAGGAGATAAACCATGAAAAAAGGTTTAATTTTATCAGTAATAATTGCGATGTCTTGCTGTTTTTGTGCTCTTCTTCCGAAACACAGTGCAAAAGCAAGTTCTAACGCAGTATTATCTGAATCGCAAATTGATGCCCTGTTCGTTGAGCATGCTGTCAATTTGGGCCACTGGGACACTGTAAATAATTGCTTTGTCTACGGCACAGCAACTGATTATATATGTAAGAAGAATAATGCAGGCGTTGTCATTCAGCCTGGATTTAAAAAAATTGAAGAAAACGACAACATTTCGGGTAAAACAATTTATATATTTAATCCAGATGGACAAATAGGCGACTTTACAAACGGCGTTTCAAGTGCGAACGGCGAATATCAAGTTTTTACATCTGTAGGAGATTATGCCGTTTTTGCCATGGGTACAGCACCTATAGTGCAATCGGAACTACTCACGGGTTCTACATTCTATCATAAAATTAAAGCTCCAAAGGAAGTGTCTTTAATTAAATCGGTTGAGCCGTTTGTTAGTGAAGGTTGTAGTCTGTTTTATACGTATGAAAAAATTCCAGAAATATCTAGTGAAAATGAATCTATAAATTTAGGCCTTGAGTCTAGCGAGAACTCATCCTGGTTGGCTCAAAATTGGATGCCATTACTAATTACTACAGGTGTCGTGACATTATTGGTTGCATTTTTAATAATTATAAAAAAATGTTAAGAGGTGATAATATGAAATTTCATTTTCGAAAAATATTATCTTTCATCAGTTTAAGCCTTGCATTATGTATTTGTGCAGGGCTCACGGCATTTTTAAGCATAGAGCCATCTGTAGTTAACGCAGCAGTAGACGATTTCCAAGTCGATGAGCCACAACTAGACCGTGAGGATGCTGCACTATATAGTTCAAAACCATTGCCAAAATTATCAATTAACGTTGACTTAGGTTCTTTTGCTGTAAATTACGCTACAGGTAATACACTATCAAAAGTAATAAATCGTACTTTAACGACGTACGGTCAGACTATTGAATTTTACACTTACACGAAAAAAAATTATTACGTAGAAATCGGTTTAACTGATAGAGTGATGAGTGAATCTTCAATCAACCAATCAAACTATGTTAACTTTGAAAGAGAAAATGGATATTTAAACTTTCTGCAGGGAAAAAACAACCATGGTTGTTCTATGTTTTTTAAAACACCCGATGACGTCGTGCAAGGTGAGGTTACGGAATATACAGGCCCTATATTAGAATCTGAATTTATTCCAGGCGAAGGTTTTTGTCAAATTTCTGACCGTGTAAATAGTCTAAATGGTAGAGTTTCTTTTGGATTTGATTTATATCAATATTATGACTGGATAAACGAAAACAAAAAGCCCGACTGGGACTGGGAATCATATATTGCTAAAGATTTAAATTTCTACGTTATACTTGTAGAAGAGCAACTTATTGGCAAAGAACTAAGTAAAAACGCTGATGGTTCTTCAAATTATGAATACTCTGCAAATTATATTATTCACAACTCGCATTTAGAACAAATTAATATACGCCAAATGGTGCGTGAGGAGTGCGATTCGGGAATTGGCATCAACTCAACTGACCTTCTCTTCAGTAACATGCTTAACTGGGCAGGCTATGAGGCTATATCCCCAGAAGAAAAAGTTCCTATCGACGTTATTTATAGAGAAATGACTGGTGTAACAACTTATGCAGAACGCACACAAAGTTTTCAATTATTCGCTAGTCATGCTGTTAGCTGGAATTTAGTGAATGGTGCATTGCAGTCAAATTTAGGGGTTAAATCTTATACCGACTTTAACGCCTGCTATAGAGACATAGAGGTTTTAGAAAATGGTATTGTAAATCTAAATTCAGAACGTATTATTTATCAAGCAACTGGCTACTCGTACAAGTATGATTTTGAAAATCATCGAGGAATTGTAACTGTCCAATACACAGATTTTTTCGCTAAAGATTTCGCTATAGAGTTACGCTCGAATGATCCTTTAGATGATTCAGCTATTT
>JAFVSF010000251.1 GCA_017503885.1 Clostridia bacterium | reverse complement strand
GTAGAGTTAGGGGTTGCAAGTAAAAGTATCGGTTATGGTTACGAAGTAATTTTGCACCCTGCACTAGGAGGTAAATCAAATGCCATTAAAAATGAAAGCCATACTCAAAAAGTTTCTTAAAATTTTTAGTCTAAACGAAAATATATTAAGATACATTGGTGGAAGCGAAGCACTTCCTTCACCATATTCAGCAAAAGAAGAGGCGGAACTCGTACAAAGACTTTCTTTTGGCGAGGAAAAGATTAAAGACGACTTAATTGAACACAATTTAAGGCTAGTAGTGTATATTGCAAGAAGATTTGAAAATACCGGTGTTGACCTTGACGATTTAATTTCCGTTGGGACTATAGGTTTAATTAAGGCTGTAAATTCTTTTAATGCAGAGAAGAATATAAAACTTGCAACCTACGCAAGTAGGTGTATAGAAAACGAAATTTTAATGCATCTGCGTAGAACGGTAAAAATTAAAAGCGAAGTTTCTTTTGACGAGCCATTAAATACAGATGCCGACGGAAACGAATTGTTGCTCTCAGACGTTATGGGTACTGACGGAGACGTCGTTTATAAAAAAATTGAAAACGGAGTTGAGGCAGAACTTTTAGGGCAAGCACTCTCAAAACTTAATAAGCGTGAGCGAGAGATAATGGAACTTCGTTACGGTCTTTGCGGAGATGAAGAGTTTACTCAGCGAGAGGTGGCGGATATGCTAGGAATTTCACAAAGTTACATATCGAGATTAGAGAAAAAAATTATATCAAGACTAAAAAAGGAATTTTCAAAAATGATATAATTTCTAGAAATAATTAGCAATAAAAAAAGCAGATTTTTAATCTGCTTTTAATGTATTTGCTTTTCTGTAAGTTGGAAGTTTAATCGTCAATTCGTAATCTAGTTGTCTTAACTTCCATTGAAGAGCGTGTTCGTCGGTTGTGTAATCCATACTCGGTTCCCAACCTATTCTTGAATCTTGTTGAACGATTGGAATAGTATCTAAAACGTTTTCTCTCTCTGCGAGAATAATATCTTCAATACCTTTAATGCACTCTTCTGCTTTTTCCGGAGTGCCGGCAATAGAAAGTTCTTGTTTTAGTATGTAATGCTTTTTAACTGCAAGAACGGTTTTACAGCTGTTTCTAATAAACTTAGCAAGGTTTATGAATTTGTAGAAAGCCGTGTTTCCATCTTTTGCTTGTTCTAAAACTTCAATTCCTTTGTTGAAAAGTTCAATCATTTTTTCCGTGCTTACAATTTCGTCGTATATTCTGACGCCAGGCAAAGAATTGTTTGCGCAAGAGTCTGGAGTATAAACGCCAAAATAAATAAGGTTACCGAACATAGCGTGTGCTCTTGGTGGAATCTTTCCTTGGTCTGGAATAGTTGAAGGTAGCCCTTCTAATACGCCTGACCATAATGGATATGAAGGTCCAATTCTATATGCACCGTATTGGTCTTCGTTAGTAGGAGGATAGTGACATATAGCCTCGCTAAAGTATTCTGTGGCACGCTTTACTATCGGAGCGTTCGTTTCGCCGAATTCACGAATAAGAATATCTTTTAAAACCTCTTCAAGCGGTTTAACTTCCGTAAAGCAAGCTTGTTTTTCTAAATCTGAAATTATTGAAGGGTGAAAGCCGTAGTGAATATTTTCTACAAGGCCTTTCAAGCCGTATTCGTCGTTTGCCTTAACTATATTTTTGTAACGTTTAATCCATTGTTCTGGCATTGGTTCGTAAGGCACTACGCCAAAGTCCCAAGTTCTACCAGAAGTGTTGGAAATTGCGCAAACTTTAATTCCACGTTTTTTAGCCGCAGTTGCCTCGCTCATAAAATATTCTCCTGGGCCAGGGAAGGAAAGCGTGTAGTCGCAAACAGCTTGAACGGTGTTTTCACGTTTCATTTTATGGAACATATCCCACGCAGCCATAACCGTAATGTCTGTTGGTAGGTCGTTAATTAATCTAACTCTTTCTTTTTCTTCCGTAAAGCCCCAGTTATAAGTACAGAATATAATTTCCGCATCCTTATTATATTTTCTAACCGAGTTTTTAATCATATTTACCCAAGCAGGATAATCTCTGCACGGATACCATCCGGGGCTAATTTTTCCTGTTGGAATATTTTCAATAAAGTTTTCACTATAAGGAACTTTTCCTACGTTAGGGTCTCTACTTGCAAAGTTAGTAGCCTCGCCTATAAGGGTTATTCCTCTAATTCCAGGACAAACTGAGAAAAGTTCGCCGTACAACTTATCGTAAAATTCTTGCGAGCCTTCGTCGTCTGGGTGAGCAGAGTGAGGAGCGTATAATTCTACGTAAACGTCAATGCCGTATTTTTTTGCTCTTTCATAAATAAATCTAATGTCTAAATATTCGCCACGCAAATCTGTCCAAGCGTCTTTAATCCAAAGGTCGATTGCGTCAAATCCGCCGTGAGCCATAATTGCAAACGCTTCGTCTGGATATTCATACATACCAAAAGGAGATTGAGTAATTCTCGGTGAGAATAAAGCCTTTCTTTCAATAGTTTCTTTAGTCAAGAAAGGTGCTTTGCGGACGTTCATAAGGTCTTCTAAATAATAAAGTGCTTGAGCAACACCTCTAACGTCGTGTCCTTCAATATTGATGTTTTCATCAAAGGAAATTCTGTAACCCATATATCCGTTGCCTATGGTAAGGTTATTCGATAACCCTAAAATAATGTTTTGACCTTTTCCAGCCTCTTTAGTTACCATAGAGGAAACGCCCAAAGAAGTCATTAAGTAGTCACAAAAATCGTAAGCAGCCGTTTTTACTACTTCGTCTGGATTCTTGCCCATAACAATTCTTATGCCTTCTTCAATGACGTATTCTGTTGGCAATGGTTTTTTAGAATAATCTCTAATATCCTTTTTATGAATTTCTAAAAGCTGAACTTTAAAATCGTAATTGTTTTCCTTTAAAAGCATATTTTCTCCTTTTTAGCG
>JAFVSF010000250.1 GCA_017503885.1 Clostridia bacterium | reverse complement strand
GTTATGATTATGGAAAAGTGTGAGGATTTACTCCCAGACTATTTTGGATTTATTCGTGGCGTAGTTGACTCTTCTGACTTAAATCTAAACATTTCTAGAGAAATTTTACAACAAGATAGACAGGTTAAAGCAATTGCGAATAGTTTAGAGAAGAAAATTTCTTCCGAACTCAAAAAGATGCTCGAAGAAGAGCGTGAATCTTATGAAAAGATGTTCTCTGAATTTGGTTTAAGTATTAAATTCGGCGTATATGCAGGTTTCGGGATGAATAAAGATAAACTTAAAGATTTATTGTTATTTTATTCTTCTGATAGAGAAAAACTTATAACTCTTTCTGAATACGTTAAGAATATGAAGGAAGGTCAAGACTCAATCTACTACGCTTGCGGTGAAAGTTATGAAAAGATTGCTTGTTTACCTCAAATTGAAAAGGCAAAAGATAAAGGGTACGAAATTCTTTTCTTTAAGGACGGAGTAGATGAGTTTGTAGCAAAAATTCTAATTGATTATGAAGGAAAGAAGTTTAAGGCAGTTACAGACTCAGATTTTTCTATTGATAGCGAAGAAGAAAAGAAAGAACTCTCTGAAAAAACTGAAGAGATGAAAGACGTTCTTTCATTTATTAAAGAGTCTTTAGGAACTAAGGTTAAAGAAGTTCGTTTGTCCGGTAAATTAAAGACATATCCCGTATGCCTTACTGCAGACGGAGATATTTCTATTGAAATGGAAAAGGTATTAAACGCAATGCCTAACGCTGACGGAAAGGTAAATGCGGATAAAATTTTGGAATTGAATTCAGAACATAAAATTGTTTCAAAACTCAAAGAACTTTTTGAGTCGAATAAAGAAAGTCTTAAAAAATATTCCGTCATTCTTTATGACGTAGCAAGACTTTTAGAAGGTTTACCCGTTGATGATTTACCGGAATTTGTTACGGCGTTATCGGAAATTTTATAAAACATAACTAAAAATACCTATTTTAGAGACTTTAAGGAGATTAAAAATGAAGAAAAGCAAAGAAGACGTTTGCGCACTTCAGGTTAAAGGAATTGTAAAGAATTATGGTAGCGGAGATAACGTTGTTAAAGCGTTAAAGGGTGTAGATATTGGCTTTAGAAAGAGTGAATTTGTATCTATATTAGGTCCGTCTGGTTGCGGTAAAACTACACTTTTAAATATTATCGGCGGTTTAGATAGATACACCTCTGGAGATATGATTATTGAAGGTCGTTCTACAAAAGGGTATAAGGAAAAAGATTGGAACGCATATAGAAACAATTGTATTGGCTTTGTTTTTCAAACGTACAACCTTATTCCTCATCAAACGGTTTTGGCAAACGTTGAACTTGCACCAGAACTTTCTGGCGTTTCTAAAAAAGAGAGAAGGGCTCGTGCCTTAAAAATTTTAGAAAGGGTTGGGCTTAAAGGTCAAGAAAACAAGAAACCGAACCAACTTTCCGGTGGGCAAATGCAGAGGGTTGCTATTGCTAGAGCCTTAGTAAACGACCCTGAAATTATTCTTGCAGACGAGCCTACGGGAGCGTTAGACACCGAAACAAGTATTCAAGTTCTTGATATATTAAAAGAAGTC
>JAFVSF010000249.1 GCA_017503885.1 Clostridia bacterium | reverse complement strand
GTTTCCGATTGCGTTTACCTTTGTTCCAAAAGTGCGTTGCATATCAACGATAAGTTCTTTAAGTTCGGCAGAAAGTTCAGCCTTTGCCTTTCTTTTAGCCTTTTCTTCAGGTGGCAAGAAGTATTCTTTTACAAGTTTTTCCGTTTCACGAACAGATAAACCACCCTTTACTGACTGCTTAGCAATAGCAATTTGGTCAATTTTTGGAACGGTAATTATTGCACGAGCATGCCCTGCAGAAAGAGAGCCGTCTTGAACCATTTTTATAACTTCTGCGGAAAGAGATAAAAGCCTAAGAGTGTTGGCAATTGCTGGACGAGATTTTCCTAATCTATCTGCTAAATCTTCTTGAGTCAAGCCGTAGTCGTCCATTAAAGACTTCATAGCCGTTGCCGCTTCGATAGGGTTAAGGTCTTCTCTTTGCAAGTTTTCAATCAAAGAGATTTCTTTGATTTGTCTTTCAGTATAAGTTTTTACAATTGCAGGAATTTTTGAAAGTCCAGCGATTTTAGATGCACGAAATCTTCTTTCGCCGGCAATAATCATATAACGGTCGCCACTCTTATTTACGATAATAGGTGAAATTACACCGTGTTTAGCAATTGAGTCGGCAAGTTCGTTTAGGGCAGTTTCGTCAAAGACCTTTCTTGGCTGATTTGGGTTTGCGAAAATCTTTGATAAATCTATTTCCGTAACCCCTTGTAAAGAAGTATCCGCTTCTTCACTAAAAATCAAGCTCTTGCCGTAATCTTCTTCCGTCTCTGAAAATAGCGCGGAAAGTCCTCTTCCTAATCCTCTATTGTTTCTCATTTTTTTATCTCCATTTATAAAACTTTTATAAATTACGTTCTACTTTTTGCTGGTTGACGGCTTAAAAACTCTTCCGTCAACGCTAGATAAGCCTTAGCGCCCGCACACTTTGTATCGTGTAAAAGAATAGGAACGCCGTGGCTTGGGGCTTCAGAAAGCCTAATGTTTCTCGGTATTGCAGTTTCATAGACTCTTTTTCCAAAAAATCTTCTAATCTCTTGTGAAATTTGTCTAGAAATTATTGCACGGTTGTCTTTCATTGTAAGAACAACACCCTCGATTTTAAGCCCTGCGTTAAGATGTTTTACAACAAGTTTAATGGTGTTCATTAATTGGCTTAACCCCTCTAAAGCGTAATATTCACTCTGTATAGGAATTAATACCGAGTCCGAAGCGGCGAGAGCGTTTATTGTCAACAACCCTAAAGATGGTGGACAATCGATTGCTATGTAGTCGTAACTTGCCTTTGCCTTCTCTAAAACTCTTCTTAAAACAAATTCTCTAGATTCTTTATAGACGAGTTCTACTTCCGCACCCGCTAAATCAATACTAGAAGGAAGAATATCTAAATTGTCTATGCAAGTTTTAACGACTGCATCTTCTAAAGGCATTTCTTCAATCATTACGTTGTAAACGGAATTTTTGATTTCGCTTTTTAGAAAGCCTAAACCACTAGTAGCGTTACCCTGTGGGTCAAGGTCAACTATTAAACATTTTTTGCCCATGTTTGCGAGATATGCTGCCATATTTACGCAAGTTGTAGTTTTTCCAACACCGCCCTTCTGATTTGAAAAAGCAATTATTTTTCCCATAATACATCTCCAAGTTTATTGCTTCTTTTGTTTTTAGCAAGAAAGGAAAGTTTTACTCTCCGTCCTTGCTATCATTATTGTTGTTTTATTCTTGGTCTTCTTTTTGACCTTTTTTAGTTTTTGAATTTTTTTCACCTTCTGAAGAAGTTTCCGTTTCTTTTTTACCTTCAACTACCTCAGTTTCTTTATTAGCCTTTGGTTCAGAAACTTTATCTTTGCCAGACTTTCTTGCAAAAGGATTTTCAGAAAGCGTCTTTTCGTTTTCGTCCATAAAGGCAATTATTTCTTCAACGCTCTTACCTTCCATAAGCATATCGACTTCTTCAGTAAATATAGTTTCTCTTTCAACTAAAAGCCTTGCCATATTATCGAGTACGGCTCTATTTTCACCGAGAATCTTCCTTGCTTTTTCAAGAGAACTAATTATAATTTTTTGAACTTCTTCATCAATTATGCCTGCGGTCTCTTCACTATAAGTTACGTGAGAAGCCATATCTCTACCAATGAAAATCTCTTTTTCTGAAGAATAAGATATAGGTCCAACCTTATCACTCATACCCACTCGGTAACCATAAGCCTTGCACGTTTGCTTACCGCTTGAATATCCCCAGATGCGCCTGCGGAAATATCTTTTATAACTAATTCTTCGGCAACCCTTCCGCCTAAGGTCATAACTATATCGTCTAATAGTTTTGCTTTTGTTAGGTGATTGTCGTCGTTCTCTGGAAGAGTCATAGTGTAACCTGCCGCTTGACCACGAGGTATAATAGATACTTCGTGAAC
>JAFVSF010000017.1 GCA_017503885.1 Clostridia bacterium | reverse complement strand
ATCGGTAAAGAATTTATAAACGTTTTTGCCGATGAGGCTCGTAAGTTAGAAGGTGTTCAATTCCTTGCTCAAGGAACAATTTATCCTGACATTTTAGAGAGTGTTAAGCAAGCAGAAGGTAAAAAGGCAGTAAAATCTCACCACAACGTTGGTGGTCTTCCTGATGACCTTCAATTTGAACTTGTTGAGCCAATTAAACTTCTTTTCAAAGATGAAGTAAGAGTTGTTGGCGAGGCTCTTGGTCTTCCACACGGTATGGTATACCGTCAACCATTCCCAGGTCCAGGTCTTGGCGTAAGATGTCTTGGTGCAATTACACGTGATAGACTTCACGCTTTAAGAGAGGCTGATGCAATTTTACGTGAAGAATTCGACAAGTGTGGTTTAGCAGAAAAAGTATGGCAATATTTTGTTGTTATTCCTGACATTAAGAGCGTTGGCGTAAAAGATGAAAGCCGTTACGAAGGTTGGCCTGCAATACTTCGAGCAGTTAACACTAAAGACGCTATGAGTGCAACTATCGAAGAAATTCCTTATGCTGTTCTTCATAAAATTACCGAGCGTATCACAGCAGAAGTTGAAGGTATCAACAGAGTATTATACGATATCACTCCAAAGCCTACCGGCACTATCGAGTGGGAATAATTTTTAAAGCTTTATATACTTTGGTATGCTGCGTTTCTGCAAATTGCTCTTGACTGGGATGACCACAGAGGTCAATCCCATCCAATATCAATTTACGAGCCTTGCCTACCTCGTATCTAAACCTTTAAATAAACTTTTAAGCATTTATACAATAGAAAAACGCAGTCAAACGACTGCGTTTTTATTATTTAAAAAATTTTGTTGAAATAAAAAAATTTTTATAATATAATTTTATTAAATTTGTAACCTTTTCATTGTGAATTTCGTGTATATAGGTGAAAGGTCCTTTTAAAGAAAATTTAAGCAAGGAGGTGAGGACTTTGGAAGATTATAAAATAGTTGAACTGTATTTTAAAAGAGATGAAAGGGCTCTTTTAGAAACACAAACAAAGTATGCAAAATATCTAAATAGCATTTCGTATAACGTTTTAAAATCTCGACAAGATGCTGAAGAGTGCGTTAACGACACCTATCAAAAAGCGTGGGATTCTATACCTCCTAATAGCCCTCAAAAACTATCTGCATATTTAGGTAAAATTGTTAGAAATCTATCTATAAGTCGATTATTATACAATAAAGCACAAAAAAGAAATAAAAATTTAGAGGTTTTATTAAGCGAAATAGAAGAGTTTTTACCTAGCGAGAGCAGTGATTTTGTTGAGCAGGTTGCTTTAAAAGAATTGATAAACGTCTTTTTATCAAGACTTGAAAAAATAGAAAGAGTCGTTTTTGTAAGGCGATATTTTTATGCGAGTTCAATAAAGGACATATCAAGCGATTATGGTTTAAAGCAAGGTAACGTAAAAGTTATGCTCTTTAGATTGCGTGCAAAATTAAAGGACCATTTGCAAAGAGAAGGTGTATCAATATGAAAAGAAATAAAATGTTAGACGTTTTAGGGCAAATTGACGATAATTTTATCCAAGAGGCAAGCCCTGAAAAAGCAAAAGATATATTAAAGGAATTAAAGAGAGAGAAGCGACAAAAAAGAAAATGGTTACGCTACGGCTTATTGGCTACGGCTTGTTCACTTTTAATAGCTTTAAACTTGTGGTTATTTATTCCATTTAAGGTTACCCCTCCTAGTGTCGCCGAGTTTTCTTCAAGTCCTTATTATTCGGTAATACAAAAATTGAATATAGCCAATTTTAAAACTCCAAAATACAAAAATAACTTTCAAAAGTTAATTAGGGGTGGGTTTTTCCCATTTAAGGCTACTATGGACGGTGGTATGCCAGAGATGAACGAGTACGTTGAAACGACTGATAACCAAGTTAACGGTGTTATAGAGGCAGATCTTATAAAAAGAACGACAACTCACGCCTTTTATTTATGTCAAAACACTATTAGAGTTTATACGATAGATAAAGAGAATTCTAAACTAGTTACAACTTACGAAATTCTAGTTGATGCAGAATATATAGAAACTAATTGTGAGATGTTTTTATCTGAAGACGGCAAACGTCTTAGCGTTATAATTCCATACGTTACGAAAGGGGAATACCTAAGGGTTTTAGAACTGGTATCTTTAAACGTAGAGAATTTGCAAAATATAACCGAAATAGGTAGAATATCGTTAAACACGTGCTATAGTACAAGCAGATATGTTGATGGCAATTTGCTTATAATAGGGAATTATACAGTTTATCGAAACGTAGATTTTTCAAAGCAAGAAGAATTCGTGCCTAGTATAACAATAAACGGCGAGCGAACTTTTATTCCTATAGAAGATATTATTTCGCCAGACGTTTTGACAAATTCTAATTATACGGTCGTATGTAAAATTGACGAGCAAACTTTACAGGTAGAAGACTTTACTGCGTTTTTATCTTATTCACAAGCAGTATACGTTTCTCAAGATTACGTGTACGTAGCAAGAACCTTTGAGCAGGAACGTGTTATTTCTAAAAATAAAGTGCATAGAACTACTATGACTGAAATTATTCCAATAGCTTATAAAGGCGATGGGTTAGATATTGAAAAATCTGTAACGGTAGCAGGCGAGATAAACGACCAGTATAGTTTAGACGAGTATGAAGGAAGGCTTAGAATTGTAACGACTACTGAAGAAAGCGAAGAATACACAGACGGAAGGTATAATTCTACAAAATCGGTTAAGACTAACGCAAACCTTTACGTTGTAAGTTTAGAGTCTATGCAAATAGTTGCAAACGTTAGAAATTTTGCCCCAGACGGCGAAAGTGTAAGGTCTACTAGATTTGATAAAAATATGGTTTACGTATGTACTTCTATATATGTTAAAGACCCAGTGTTTTTCTTTGATCTAACAGACCTAAGCAATATAAAAATTAAAGATACCGGTACTATAGCAGGGTTTTCTACTTCACTTGTTAACTTTGGCGAGGGGTATTTGCTCGGCATTGGAGTTGGCGAAAGTGGAAGAGATTTAAAGATTGAAATATATACAGAAGGCGAAACGGGCGTGGTATCAGTTTGCAAATACGAGGCTGAAGTAGGGTATAGTCAAAACAACTATAAATCATACTATATAAATAGGCAAGATGGCTTAGTTGGTTTAGGTGTTTGGGATAATTTAAATGGCGACACAAGTTATTTGCTTTTACATTTTAACGGCGAAGAGTTAAGCGTTGTATTTGATATGCCTTTAGAAAGTAGAAATTCTTATTTTGCAAGAATGATACTCGTTGATGGATACGCTTACGTGTTTATAGAAAACGAATTTAAAATTGCAAGCATTTAAAAAGATATCAAATAAGTAAAAAATCTCACTACGCAGTCAAATTGTGTAGTGGATTTTTAATAATTAATTGTAATTATTAAATAATTGTGGTATAATTTAACAGTAAATATGTTTTAGGGTAAACTACTAGATTTCAGTGTGCTTAGGAGAAAGAAATGGGCAATATTACCTACGACAATGACAATTTTTATAAAGACGGTAAAAAGCACGTAATACTTGCAGGTGCTATGCAGTATTTTCGTATTCCACGTGAGTATTGGTATGATAGACTTTTAAAACTTAAAGAATGTGGGTTTAACACGGTAGAAACTTACACCTGTTGGAATTTGCACGAGCCACGTGAAGGGGAGTTTAACTTTTCTGGCAATCTTGACGTTGTTAAATATATTGAAACGGCAAAAGAGCTTGGTCTTGACGTTATTTTGCGTCCCGGTCCATATATTTGCGCAGAGATGGATT